>JABSSV010000251.1 GCA_013213875.1 Lysobacterales bacterium | reverse complement strand
TGCATTAATTCGCTGGCCGAGGGTGCGCACCGTAACCGGTATGGTCAGCCAACGGGGGCCGTCAGCAGTCAGGATTCGATTGCGGTTACGCCAATCCTGTTTCGTGTACTGCACCACGTCGTAGATGATGAACTCATCAGCCATGTTGAGCGCATCAAAGAAACCCTTCCAGGGAATATAGTTAGACTGATGAATGAAAACCGTGCGCGCCACAAGTCCGCTCAGCGAAGGCTCGGGGCATGTAGAACCGCCCAGGGCCTGGGCGGTGAGAAACTCCGGACCGATGCGCGGAGATCAATTGGCAAGGGTCTAGCTCAGCTTACCGTGACACTGTTTGAACTTGCGCCCTGAGCCACAGGGGCAGGGCTCGTTCCGGCCAACCTTGCGCTCCTCGCGCACAAACGGGGCTGCCGGTGCCGCTGGCGCTCCGGCGGAAGGCTGACTGGCGCTTGGCGCCGGCTGGGCCGGCATACCGGCCGCCTCATCATGTCGATACTGTACCGGCGCGTCGGACTTGCGCTGCGCATCCACGGCAGCCACGTCCTCTTCGGCTCGCACCTGCACGCGGGCCAGCACCTTGATCACCTCGTGCTCCACGTTATCCATGAGCTGGCTGAACATTTCGAAGGCTTCGCGCTTGTACTCCTGCATGGGCTGCTTCTGCGCATAGCCGCGCAGGTGAATGCCCTGACGCAGATAGTCCATGCGCGCCAGATGATCTTTCCACTGCTGGTCCAGCACGTTCAGCATCAGCGCTTTTTCAAAGTGACGCATGACCTCTTCACCGGTCTGCGCTTCCTTGGCGTCAAAGTGCTGATCCACCGCCTCGCTGATGCGCGAGCGGATCACTTCCTCATTCGGCAGCTCGCCCGCATCGGACCAGCGCACCAGCGGTACGTGGATGCCAAATTCACCGTCCAGGGCCTGCTCCAGCCCCTTCAGATCCCACTGCTCGTCGATACTGTCCGGCGGCACGAAACGGTCGATGACCGCACCGAACACGCTGGCCCGGAACTCCAGAATCGTATCGTGGATTTCTTCCAGCTCCATCAGGTCTTCGCGCTGCTGGTAAACCACGCGACGCTGGTCATTGGCCACATCGTCATAATCCAGCAGGTGCTTGCGGATATCGAAGTTGTGTCCTTCCACCTTGCGCTGGGCGTTCTCAATAGCACGGTTGAGCATGCCGGCCTCAATGGCTTCGTCTTCCTTCATGCCAAAGCGCTGCATCATGCCGGACATGCGGTCCGAGGCAAAGATGCGCATGAGGTTGTCTTCTAGGGACAGATAGAAACGGCTGGAGCCCGGATCACCCTGACGGCCGGAACGGCCGCGGAGCTGGTTATCGATGCGGCGTGATTCGTGTCGTTCCGTGCCGATGATGTGCAGGCCACCGGCTTTGAGCACATCCGCATGGCGCTGTTCCCAGCCCGCTTTGGCGGCTTCTTGGTCCTGCTCGGCGGCGCCCTCGCCCAGACCCAGCAATTCTTCTTCCAGACTGCCACCGAGCACGATGTCGGTACCGCGACCCGCCATATTAGTGGCGATGGTGACCGCGCCGGGGCGCCCAGCCTGAGCCACGATATGGGCTTCCCGTTCGTGCTGCTTGGCGTTGAGCACCTCATGCGGGATCTTCAGCTTCTTCAGCTTGCCGGCGATCAACTCTGACGTTTCGATGGAGGTGGTACCCACCAGCACCGGCTGACCCCGCTCCATGCAGTCCTTGATGTCATCGATGATGGCCGCGTACTTGGCCTCCGGCTTCAGGAACACCAGATCATCCTTGTCATCACGCACCATGGGGCGGTGGGTCGGAATCACCAGCACTTCGAGGCCGTAGATGCTCTGGAACTCGTAGGCTTCCGTATCGGCGGTACCCGTCATGCCGGCCAGCTTGCCGTAAAGGCGGAAATAGTTCTGGAAGGTAATGGAGGCCAGCGTCTGGTTCTCGCGCTGGATCGGCACCCCTTCCTTGGCCTCTACCGCCTGATGCAGACCGTCCGACCAGCGCCGCCCGGACAGGGTGCGGCCGGTAAATTCGTCCACAATCACCACCTCGTTGTCCTTGACGATGTAGTCCACATCGCGCTGGAACAGATGGTGCGCACGCAGCGAGGCATTCAGGTGATGGACCAGACTCAGGTTGTTGGCATCATAGAGGCTGTCGTCAGGCTTCAGCAGCCCTTCCTTGACCATGAGCTCTTCCACATGGGCCATGCCGTCTTCGGTCAGGTAAATCTGCTTCTGTTTTTCATCGATGGTGAAATCACCATCTGGGGTCTCCTCCGGATCTTCCACCGGCGCTGCGGCCCGCAGGTGCGGCACCAGCTTGTCGAGACGACCATAAAGCTGGGGGGCGTCGTCCGTAGGACCGGAGATAATCAGTGGCGTGCGCGCCTCATCAATCAAGATCGAGTCCACTTCGTCCACAATCGCAAAGCTGCGATCGCGCTGCACACGCTGCTCGGCGCTAAAGGCCATATTGTCGCGCAGGTAGTCAAAACCCAGCTCGTTGTTGGTGGCATAGACCACGTCACAGGCATAGGCCGCCGCTTTGGCCGCCGGCGTCATATTGGGAACCGCCACCCCAACCGTCACGCCCAGCGCGGCATAGATGGGCTTCATCCACTCCGCATCGCGGCGGGCCAGATAGTCGTTCACCGTAACCACGTGCACACTGCCGCCAGCGAGCGTATTGAGGTAAACGGCCAGGGTGGCCATCAGCGTTTTGCCCTCGCCGGTCTTCATCTCGGCAATGGAGCCGCGATGCAGCACCATGCCGCCAATGAGCTGCGCATCATAGTGGCGCAGGCCAAGCGTTCTGACGCTGGCCTCGCGCACTGCTGCAAAAGCCTCGGCCAACACATCATCCAGCTTGGTACCCGCGGCTACCTGCTCGCGAAAAGCCGCGGTCTTGGCCATGAGCTCTTCATCCGAGAGCGCCTGCATGGCAGGCTCCAACTCGTTGATTCTGGACACAGAGCGCGCGAGCTTCTTGACCACGCGGTCATTGCGGCTGCCGAAAAGTTTGGTAATCAGGGCGTTTAGCATGATATGGCTTCGTTGTTTTGGTCCGGATGCGGTCCCACGGCCGCACCGTGTGTACTTGGGGTCTGAAGGGGCCGCTTGCAAGGCGCCACCGGCCCTCTAAAGGCGCCTATTGTAGTGCCTTCCTGACCCGCATGGGAGTTATCGATGAGTAGCGGGTGGCGGTGTCGTGGCAAGACGCCTATGCTGGGGCCATGAGCAACAGTGAACAGCGTCGCAAACGCGTCAAAGCGGTCAGTGACCTGATGGATCAGGGCGGCGGCGCCCTGCCCCGTCTGTTGCTGCGTGCCCAGCGTTTGCAGGAACTGGATCAGGCCCTGAGCGACGAACTGGATCCGGGCATCGCACCGCATGTGCGCGTGGCCAATGTCCGTGATGGCAAGCTGATCCTGTGCACACCGGTAGCGCCGATTGGCACCCGCCTGCGCATGGAGGCCCCGCGCCTGATCGCCACCCTGCAGCGCAGCTATCCGGGCCTGTTCACCGAACTGGATGTGCGTATTACGCCCACGCTGCCGCCGCGGGCCTGAATAAAAACGCCGGGGCTGGCCCGGCGCTTTCTGATTAAGAGCAGGAGGTTTGGCTAGAGCGCCTGCGCCGGATGGGTGTAGCTGATAGGCGCGGTTTCCGCATCCTCAAAGGTAGCCTCTTCCCAGCATTCCGGATGCTCGAGCAATTCACGCAGCAGCAGGTTGTTCAGCTCATGGCCGGACTTGTAGCCTGAATAGGCCCCAATCAGGCTGTGACCCAGCAGGTACAGGTCGCCGATTGCATCCAGCATTTTGTGCTTCACAAACTCGTCTTCGTAGCGCAGACCGTCAGCGTTCAGGACCCGGTAGTCATCCAGCACCACCGCGTTGTCCAGGCTGCCGCCCAGCACCAGATTGCGCTCGCGCAGCATCTCCAGATCCCGTACAAAGCCGAAGGTTCGGGCCCGGGCAATTTCCTTCAGATAGGACGTGGTGGAAAAATCGATGGACGAGAAAGAGGTGTGTGGCTCAAACACCGGATGATTGAATTCGATCTTGAAGGAGACCTTGAAACCTTCAAACGGCTCAAAGCGCGCCCATTTGTCATCGCCTTTCACTTCCACCGGCTTGAGGATACGAATAAAGCGCTTGGCGAGCGATTGTTCCTCAATGCCGGCGGACTGAATCAGGAAGACGAAGGGACCGGCACTGCCGTCCATGATCGGCACTTCCGCGGAGCTCAGATCGACGTAGGCATTATCGATGCCCAGACCAGCCAGGGCTGACAGCAGGTGCTCAACCGTTGACACCCGCACGCCATTCTCAATCAGCGTGGTGTTCATGCTGGTATCGCCCACGTTCAGCGCCGTACCGGGTACCACGGCGACCGGATCGAGGTCCACGCGGCGAAACACGATGCCCGTGTTTACCGCGGCCGGACGCAGGGTCATGAGCACCTTCTCGCCGGTATGAATACCGACGCCGGTGGCACGAATTACGTTTTTCAGGGTTCGTTGTCTTATCATTTTAATACACCCCCGGGGACGGGATTGCCGCGCAGTCTAGCACAGCAAGGCCCGCTCCAAAAAGGTAATTTTGCGTTTTAAACAACAAATTGTTGCTATTTAACAACACCTTAACGAGCCGCTAACGGGTTCTTCAGTCCGCCTGCTTGCGCAGGAAGGTCGGGATATCCAGATAACCGATATCACCCTGACCGTTGAACATATCGTCCATTTCCGGCGCTGGCGGCTGGGGCTCAGCAGGCAGCTCGCCCATGGGCTCCATGCCCATGGCCG
>JABSSV010000250.1 GCA_013213875.1 Lysobacterales bacterium | reverse complement strand
GTGGTTACCTTCGTACGGTCCTTCAGCACGTGGTAGGCGGTCGTGTTCTTGTTGTTGCCGGTGGTGAACAGGATGCGCGACAAATCGTCGTTGTAATTGCTGATGTTGACGTTCTGGCCTTTGAACGCGGCTTTGAGCCCTTCATGAATTGCGCTCATTTCAGGATCCACAAAGGTGGTGTCAAATTCCGGCCCTTGCACGACGTAGCCGATGATCTGGTTGAACGTGTCTTTACGGCGGTCAAAGATCAGCGAGGCGATGTTGAAGTCCGGTGAGCCCACCAGGGGATCAGACCATTCGCCCGTTTTCGGGTTGTAGCTATAGGCCTGCACCTTGTCCGAGAAACGGTTGGTCAGTATGTAAAATTCGCCGGTGGCTTCATTAATGCCCACAACGTTTTGCGTGTAGCGGTCGGACAGCATGGTGGTGAGCGCAGGCTGCAACTCGAAATCGCCGTCTTTGCTGCTACGCATGTAGTAGGTCTGTTCGTAGTCTTTGTTTTTGGACTCCGTGTCAGAACGCACGAGCACTTCACCGTTACGCCGGTCAAACAGAGCCGGAGCCGTGTCGTCGTTGCCACGGAACAACAGCTCAGTCTTCTTGGTCTGCAGGTCGTAGAGGAAATAGTCCGTGCGCAGGTCGGTGCGGTCGGTGCGGCGAATGAGAACCTTGCTGGGGTCCAGGGGCAGCGTGCTCACCAGTCCGGCAGATCCGGAGATCTCCATGCAGCGGCGCATGCGGTCGCTCATGCCCATGCGATAGCCCGTTTCAGCAAAGGCTTCTTCGAACTCCTGATGTTTCTTGTCAGTGAGGTAGGATTTTACGACGAAGGTGGCCGTATTACCGATCACACTGCCCTCGCCACAGCCGCCAAGTTCCCCGGTCCATTCCTGGCGGGCCGTCACGTTAACCATGCCGGATTTCAACGCGTTGGCGCCGATGAACTTCATTTTGTCGCCGCTAGGGGTGACCACGGGGCCAGCTTCCAGATCGTTCAGATCCCAGGTGGCCAGTGCGGTCTCTTGATAGTCAGAGCCGGGCGCGGCGACGATAGCAACGATCATGTCACCTTCCGGACTCATGGAAACGGAGCGGATGGCCGCTTGGCGGGCAAGATTTTCAATGGTGATGGAATTGGCCAAGGCCAGCGGTGCAAACAGCAGGGTGCCGATTGCGGCAAAGGTGCTGAGCGGGTGTTTCAATTTCATGAGGTTGCCCCCGATGCATACGTTGAAGTCATCCTCCGCCCCAACAGGCGGGAGGGGTGATGGGCCGTATGGCCCGCTTGAGGTGGCGCCGTGTCTAGCGGCGCTGCCGTGGCCTTGCTGACTGCAGGGCGACCAGGCGGGTCAGCGCCTAAGCGCGTGTTCTGCCTCTATACCTCGCTTTATTTTAATGACCGCGCCGCGCTAATCAAGCGGCACGCGAAAGCGAAATGGTGCGGGTAGAAAAACAAGCGGCGCCGAAGCGCCGCTTGTGATACTGCTACCCCGGAGGGTAATACCTGCTCGCTCCCTTAGAAGCGGAAGTTAAGGCGCGCGTTAACGCGACGTCCGAACAGGTCATACTGCGTCGCGAAGAGCGGCGAGTTGCCGCGCAGCGTGCTGCCAGCACCATCAGACATGGTAGCCGGGGCTTCATCCAGCAGGTTGTTGATGCCCACCAGTACGTCCCACTTGTCCTGCGCGTAGAAGAACGACAGGTTGTGGTAAACCACCGCTTCCGCCGTATTGTCACGGAAGGCCGGGTCAATACCCTGATAGGTGGTCTGTGCCGGTGCAATGTCCTCGTTGTCCGTTGCACTGACATACTGCGCGCGGTAGGTCACGGTCCAGTCGTTGCGGCTAAAGGCTGCCAGCAAGTTAGCAACCACTTCCGGGCTGCTTACGCGGCCGGCCTGATCCACTTCGTCAAAACCTTCTATCGCGCCCGGCTCAAACAGACGGGAGATGTTCTCAAACACCCAGGTGCTCTGCGCTTCAAGCTGCAGGTCGCCGGCGTCGAAGCCCACGTTCCAGCTCATGTTCAGATCCACCCCTTTCGTGGCTTGCTCGTTCACGTTCACGAAGTTGTTCTGAACGGTGAGGATCAGGAACGGGTTTTCGCTGCTTGCAGGCGCCCTTTCCACCAAATCGCAGAAGGCGTTCGGGAAGTTCTCGCCGCCATAGCAACCGAAGACAATAGAGCCAGCGCCGAGCTGAGCGATCTGGTTGTTGACCGTGATGTCGAAATAATCAACAGCAATGTTCAGATCGGTGCCTTCCGGCGTGAACACAAAGCCCGCGGTGAAGGAGTCAGAGGTTTCGGATTCCAGGTTGTCTACCCCACCACCAGCGATGATCGTGGCGGAAATAGATGCCGTGCCGCCGTTGTAGTCGTCTGGGATGCCCAGAGAGCCACAGTTGGCGCGCAGGTTCTCGTTATTGCTTAGGCCCCACTCGATGCAAGGGTCAATACCGAACTGGTCCGCAAAGCTGGTTTCATTACCCAGGAACTGCTCGAACAGCGCGGGTGCGCGGTAGGAGGTGCCCACGGTGGAACGCAGACGCAGCGAGGGGATGATCTGCCAGTTCAGGCCGGCCTTCCAGACCACATCCTTACCGCCCTTGTCGTAGTCGAAACCACGTACGGAGCCGTTCAGCGTGAGGCTTTCAATACCCGGCTTGTTGGCAATCAGAGGAATATCCGCTTCCAGGAACGCCTCGATCACGCTGTTGTCACCCTTGGTGACCAGCGCTGAGGACTCGCCCCAGAGATCGCCGCTGCGGGACTCGATGGACGGCTGGTCGTCGATGCTAAAGGTGCGGTATTCGAGGCCGAAAGCCGTTCCCAGCGTGCCAGCCGGCAGCTCCATCAAATCGCCAGACAGAATACCCACGATCTGCGCCTGGTCATAGATGGTGTTGCCCGTGTGCCGTACGCCAACCGCATCAATCAGTGATTGGATGTCGGTGCCGTTTAGGATCGGCGTGCTGAAGTAGTTCACAACCGGACCGTTGGCGTCAAAGCGCAGGTCCCCTGAGCGTGATGCCAGGATCGAGTCGCGCGTGTAGTCACCGTCGGAGTAGCTGTAGGAACCGTACACTTGCCAGCTCCAGAACTTGTCCGTATTCAGTACACCACTCAGACCCGTGGACAGGTAGTAGTAGTCCACATCGATGTCAGAGTTTGAGATGTAGGGCATAACCGGCAGTGAAATGAAACCGAACGGGTCGGTAAACTGGCCCGGGTCACCGCTGTAGAAGTTCGGCGTACCAACCTGCGGGAAGAACTGACGCCAGCCCTCCGCGATCGTGTTGCGGTTGGTGTACAGGAAGTCCAAATCCCAGTCGACGTTGCCAAAGGAGTAATCGGCGGTCGCATACACCTTCGTGTTCTTGAAGTTGTTGACTGCCATTTCTGAGTTGGCCACCGGGAAGTAGAGCTGGTCTTCGTAGAAGGCCTGTCCGTCCGGGCTGTCGATGTAGTTGGCATTTTCACGGATGCGGTAGCCGGGCAGGGCCGGGTCACC
>JABSSV010000025.1 GCA_013213875.1 Lysobacterales bacterium | reverse complement strand
GGTCGCGACGTATTTTCCGTCTATGCTGAGACCAACGTGCCGCTGCTGGACACGCTGAACCTGAACCTGGCGGTTCGTTACGATGACTACTCGGACTTCGGTAACACCACCACGCCGAGAGTCAGCATCTCCTGGCGTCCCATGGAAAGCCTGCTGCTGCGCGCTAGCTACGGTGAAGGTTTCCGTGCCCCGGACATGCAGGAGCTCTACGGCAACCAGTCGGAGTCTTTCCCGCCGGCCATCGACATCGTTGGCTGTAATAACGGCGTGGCACCTTGTACCTCCACCCAGTACCGCGCCCTCTTCGGCGGTAACCCTGACCTCCAGCCGGAAACATCCGAGGCTTGGACCGCGGGCGTGGTGTGGCAGGCAACTGATGATCTGTCCTTCGATGTGAGCTACTACAACATCGAGTTCACCAACCAGATCTCTACCATAACCCTGGGCCGCATGTTCCAGCAGGAGGCCGATGGCTTCGCCAACACGGTTAACCGTAATTCAGATGGCACCGTTGACTTTGTGCAGCTGACGCAGCTCAACCTTTCTGGCGTACGCACGGACGGTATTGATGTGGGTGTGGAGTACAACCTGGCTACCGACGGCGCGGGCGTCTTCGGCTTCCGCCTGGATTACTCCCACATTCTGAAGTACGAGCAGGAAGCGGTACCGGGTGACGGATTCGCTGACGTTCTGGACACACACGGTTCGCCGGACGCCCGAGCCAGCTGGCAGGTTAGCTGGAGCCTGGGTGACTTCCTGGTTGGCTACACCGGCCAATACATTGCCGAAAACGGTGCAGCAGATGAGATCTGTACGCTGGACGGCCGTGGTTTCACGGACTGCTCAACGGACGGCTCTACGCTGGTTACCAATGGTGCTACCACCTACCACGACCTCCAGTTTGCCTGGAATGCGCCGTGGGATGCTCAGATCGCTGTGGGCTGCCGCAACTGCGCGGACGAGAACGGCCCGATCAATGGTCTGGTCTACGGCTGGCAGCCGATCGACCGCAACCTCTACTCTGTAGAAGGTCGTATCGCCTACCTGCGTTACAAGCAGAACTTCTGATTTAGTTCTCAGTAGTAAAGCTGAAAGAACGGCTCGCCTCGGCGCGCCGTTTTTTTATGCTCATGCGGCGCTCTGGTCACGTTAAAGCGTTTACACTGGCCCCTGTAACGACCTGACTTAAACCGTGAATATGCAGATCCATCACCTCTATACCGTGCCTCTTATCGAGTTCGTGCACCCGGATCGCGAACAGCTTTGCCCCAGCCTGCGGGCCTTTTTCCTGGCGCGGGAGCAGATCCAGTACAAAGATGATATTGAGCGTGATACGCAACTGGGTGAGGTCTTCGAGAGTCGCTTCGATCTCTTCTACTGGAAGGACCCCGAGCTGCAGCCGCTGGTGCAGTTTGTGCACGGCGCGCTGGCGCGGACAGTGATGGAGCTAAATGCTTACGAGCCGGCGTTTATGGAGCGCCTGCGTTTCGATTACCACGCCTGGTACCACATCACCCGCAGCGGTGGTTTTCAGGGTGTGCACAACCACCCCAATGCCAGCTGGTCAGGTATTTTCTGTGTGGATCCGGGCGCACCGGGCAAGGATGCGCGTGAGGGTACGGTGCGCTTCTATGACCCGCGCGCCAATGCGGACTATTACACTGACCCGGGCAATCAGAACCTGCAGGCCCCGTTTCGCAATGGCGGAACGGAAGTCAGACATGAGCCGGGCAAGCTATGGCTGTTCCCGTCCTATCTGCTGCATGAGGTCTTTCCCTACTTCGGGCATACGCCACGCATCGTCGTCGCTTTCAATTGCTGGTTAGGCGCTGACCAGAAACCGCGTCGCTCTTCCTAGGGCAGCCAGGAGGCTTGCCGCGGACCGGCTAGGGCTCTGTGCTCCGGGCGCTGTAGGCTTGCACATGTTTAATAAGCGCCCCCAAGTGCTCCGGCGGGACCTCCGGCGTGATGCCATGGCCAAGATTGAACACAAGCCCCGGTCCTGGGCCAAAGCTGTCCAGTACGCGCTCTGCTTCCGTGCGAATTCGTGCGGGAGGTGCTAGCAGTACGGATGGATCCAGATTACCCTGCAGGGCAACCTGCTGTCCCACGCGCTGGCGGGCTTCCCGCAGGCTGATGGTCCAGTCCACGCCGAGCGCATCGGCTCCGGTCGCCGCCAGTGCCTCCAATTGCGTGTTGCAGCCCTTGCTGAACAGAATGACCGGCACGCGCTGACCGTCTTGCTCGCGCTTAAGACCATCAACAATCTGCGCCATGTAGCGCAGGGAAAATTCCTGAAACGCTTCAAAACCCAGCGCACCACCCCAGGAATCAAAAATCTGTACCGCCTGCGCACCGGCAGCTATTTGAGCGTTCAGATAGGCAGTGACCGCCTGTGCCAATTTGTCCAAAAGCTCATGCGCGGCCCGTGGGTCCGTGTAGCACAGGGCTTTGGTGCGCGCGAAGTTACGGCTGGAACCACCTTCGACCATGTAAGTGGCCAGCGTCCAGGGGCTGCCGCTAAAGCCAATCAGGGGCACCGTGCCGGCCAGTTCCTGTCGGATTTTTCGCACCGCATCGGTGACATAGGACAGGCGCTCCTCTGGATCGGGCACAGCCAGGGCGGCAATGGCCGCCGCGTCCCGCACCGGACGCTCGAACTTTGGCCCTTCACCGGTAACGAAATAGAGTCCCAGTCCCATGGCATCGGGAATGGTCAGAATGTCCGAAAAAAGTATGGCGGCGTCCAGCGGAAACCGACGCAGCGGCTGTAGTGTGACCTCGCAGGCCAATTCCGGGTTGGTGGCCAGATCCATAAAACTGCCGGCTTCGGCGCGGAGCTTTCGGTACTCAGGCAGGTAGCGTCCTGCCTGGCGCATAATCCAGACGGGCGTACGGTCCACTTCCTGGCGCAACAGTGCTCTTAAAAAGCGATCGTTTTCCAAGGTCTTCACAGGCCCTTCCTTCAGCGGGTGTGGTCGATGGCCCGACGAATCTGTTCGTCACGGCTGTCGCTATCAATATAAGCTTGGCCCAGTGCCTCCAGCAAAATGAGGCGCCTTGTGCCGGTCACGTTTTTCTTGTCCAGCCCCATCCGTTCCAGCAGATGGTCCGTGCTCAGGTCCGCGGGTATGGTGACCGGAAGATCCAACTGCTGCAACAGCTTCGCCAGACGCGCTGCAGTGCCGGGTGTGCACAGCCCGCGCTGCTCACTCAGATGGCTTGCAGCCACCATGCCGATGGCGACCGCTTCCCCGTGCAGATAGCGCGTGTAGTCAGTCAGCGCTTCGATGGCGTGACCAAAGCTGTGACCAAAGTTCAGTGTCGCGCGTATGCCAGCTTCGCGTTCATCATCGGCCACCACGCTGGCTTTGTGTTCGACGGAGCGGCTGACCAGATCGATCAGCAGCGCGGCATCACGACGGTTGAGTGCCGTGACCTGCTGTTCCATGAGGCCAATCAGTTCCGGGTCGCGAATCGCGCCGTATTTCAGCACCTCGGCCAGGCCTGCGCGATACTCGCGCTCATCCAACGTGGTCAGGGTGCTGACATCCGCGACTACCAGGCTGGGTTGGTGGAAAGCGCCAACCAGGTTCTTGCCGGCCGGCAGGTTAATCGCTGTTTTGCCACCGACGCTGGCGTCTACCTGGGCCAGCAGGGTGGTCGGGAACTGAATAAAGCGTATGCCGCGCATCCAGCTGGCGGCCACAAAACCGCATAGATCACCGATCACGCCTCCCCCCAGTGCCAGCAGACAGGCGTCGCGGCGAATGCCCTTCTGCGCCAGAAACTCCAAAGCCCGCTGATAGTTGTCAAAAGACTTCTCCGCTTCACCGTCGGGCAGAATAAAGGTGTGCGGCTGGCGGCCTCCCAGCGCGCTCACAAGCGTATCCAGATACAGGGGGGCCACCCGCTCATTGGTGAAAATAACCAGCGGCACCTCAGGGATCAGGGGTAGCCAATGGGACGGCTGATGGAGCAGGGAAGCGCCGACCAGCACCGGGTAGCTGCGCTGTCCCAGCGCGATCTCAATTCTATTCATGACTGCCTGCCTTCATTCTGTTTTCCAGCGCTTCAGCCAGCGCCTGAGCACCCTGGGCCAGACTCCGTCGCCCCGCGCAAAATTCCATATCGGCGACCTCGGCATAAAGAGGGTTTCTCGTGGCTGCCATGCTCTCCAGGCGACCGCGCCGATCTTCCGTTTGTAGTAACGGCCGCTTACGGTCCTGAGACAGCCGGCGCAGCTGCTGCGCCACGCTGGTCCTTAACCAGACCACCGTGCCCGTGCCTTTCAGAAGTTGACGATTGGCGGCCACGGTGACCACGCCCCCGCCGGTAGCGATCAGGACCCGGTCCTGTTGTAATAGTTGTTTCAACATGCGGGTTTCCCGCTCGCGAAATCCGTGTTCGCCTTCAATGTCAAAAATCAGGCTGACCTCGGCACCGGTCTGCTTTTCCAGCTCTTCATCACAGTCGACAAACCGCAATCCCAGTTGCGTCGCGACCCGTCGACCCAGCGTGGTCTTGCCGGACCCCATGGGGCCGACCAGAATAACCTGATGCTGAACGGATTCGGGCATGGTTCAGTGCGGTAAGCGCTGATCAGATGCGTGTTCACAGCCGCTCAGGTACCATGCACGGCTAGGACTTGGCAACGTGTGTGCGTTCTTCATGCTGCGGTTTTTTATCATCTTCTCGGTGCTTCTGATCGGCCTGTTTACGCTGGAAATTCTACAGCCGACAGAAAAGTACGTCATCATGCCTTTCACCGGCCTTGTGGCGGACGTTAGCGTCTGGCTGGTCACCCTGTTTGACGATAACGTGATTGCCACCGGCAACGTTATTCGGGACCAGGCCAGCGGCTTCGGCGTGCGTATTGAGCGTGGTTGCAACGGGCTTGAGGCGGTTATCATTCTGTTTGCCGCCATGTTCGCTTTTCCCGCGCCTCTGGGCTACAAGCTGCTGGGCTTTGCCATCGGTTTCATCGCCATTCAGGCGCTGAATCTGGTGCGAATCATCAGCCTCTTTTACATGGGGCAGTGGAGCTATGCGGCCTTCGAGTGGTTCCATCTCTATCTGTGGCAGGCCCTGATCATTCTTGATGCGCTGGTGGTTTGGCTGATCTGGTTACGCAAGCTGCCTCGTTCTCCGATTGACGATGAGGCGGGGCCAGTGACCCCGGCAGCGGCATGAGCGCGCTTTTGCCCGACACGGTCCTGGCGCTGTTCAACGAGCGCATGGCTGCAGCCGCAGAGGCTGGGGAGCACGAGCCCAATGCCATGTGCCTGTCGACGGTTAAGGGTGACGGGGTCTCGTCGCGAATGGTGCTGCTGAAAGCCTGGGACGAGCGTGGCTTTGTGTTTTACACCAACCTGGAAAGCGATAAAGGCCAACAGCTGCATACGCGGCCCAGGGCAGCGCTTAACTTTCACTGGAAAAGTGTCGAGCAGCAGGTGCGCGTTGAAGGGCGCGTGGAAGCGGTCAGTGCGAACGATGCGGATGCCTATTTTGCGTCCCGGCCGCGTGGAAGCCAGTTGGGTGCCTGGGCATCAGACCAGTCACGCCCGCTGAGCGACCGACAGGAACTGCTGGATCGGGTGGCAGCGCTCGAGGCCCAGTACAGTGATGGCCCGGTGCCGCGGCCGCCCCACTGGTCGGGTTTTCGCGTGCTGCCAAGCATGATCGAATTCTGGCTGGGAGGCTCCAGCCGTTTGCACGACCGGGATCGCTACACCTTTGACGGTGAACGCTGGCAGCGTTCACGTCTGTTCCCCTGACCGCGCCGGGCCGCTCTATTCGGTATAGAACTGCTGCCGGAACTTCAATTCCAGCGGCTCGACCCGGTCGTCCACGTTGGCGGTTACGGTGAAATCGAAAGTTTCCATATTGTTCACCCGGAACTCTCCGATGTAGTAAATGGCCTCGTCTGACTCATTGATTTCCTGCAGATCGATGGAGCGGGTCTGACCGGTGAGGTTGCGCGCTGAGGCGCTAATCGCATTGGCCTTAACCGGCCGCTTGTTACCGTCGGTGCCATCCAGAATGGTGACGTTAAGCAGGGCCCTGCTCGAGGAGCGTTGAATACCGTAGCTGGTGGCCACCTGGGGTGGCAGCTGGCTGGTGTTGATAGCGCTGAAATGTACCGTGTAGTGGTCGATTTCCGTGGCCTGTTGGGCCATCAGAGTCGGTGTAAAGGCCATAGTCAGGGCCATAGCCAGGGCTATCGTGCGCATAATCGCTCCTCCGTCGCTTGCATGGTTTGTGTCAGCGTGCGCGTTGTTATCAACGTCGAATGCCGCTGCCTTACCTTGACTTTAGCAGACCGTTCAGCGATTGCCTGTCAGTAATATGATCAGAAACTGAATGGCGATCAGAGCAAACAGCGGGGCCAGATCAAAACCGCCAACGGCAGGCAGTAGGCGCCGGAACGGCGCCAGCACGGGGCGGGTCAGCTGCACCATCAGGGGAATGATGGGGTGACGCAATCCGGTACCGACCCAGCTAAGTATGACCAGGGCGATAATCAAAAAGAAATAGATCCACAGCAAAGTCAGCAACAACTTGCTGACAGCCAGCATGATCATGGCGGGCGGCGCCAGCGGACCGCCGGCAATGTAATTCACGGTGGCAACACTGATGAGCTCCAGGGCGATCATCAGTGCCACGGAGGCCGTGTCCAATTGACCAAAAGACGGTATGACGCGACGCAGCGGTATCAGTAGCGGATTGGTCACCGCCACGAGAAACTGGCAGATCGGGTTGTAGAAGTCGGCGCGTACCCATTGCAGCAGCAAGCGCAGCATGACCGCCGTTATGTAAAGATCCAGCAGCGTGCTGATCAGATAGCCAAAAGCGCCACTAACGTTCATGATTTGCCGCCTCCGGCCAGTTCGCGCCCTCGGTCCCGGGCCGCCTTTGCGGCCTGCTTCACAAGCGCCCTAAAGCCACCGGCTTCCAGCGCGTCAATGCCTGCTGCCGTGGTGCCTCCGGGCGAGGTGACACGGGCGCGCAGCGTGGTGGGGTCCGCAGCTGGCTGTGCGGCCATGGCGCCGGCGCCATGGGCCGTCTGAATGACCAGGCGCGTGGCCGTCTCTCTGCTCAAGCCAAGCGTTTCACCGGCATCCCGCAGCGCCTCAATCATCAGATAGAAATAGGCTGGACCCGAGCCGGAAAGCGCCGTCACCGCATTCATGTCGTCCTCTTCGTCTACCCAGATGGTCTCGCCAACGGCGCCCATTATCTGGTCCGCGGCGCGGCGCTCCCGCTGGCCACAGGCTGCATTGGCAAAAAGCCCGGTTATGCCACAGCCCAGCAGTGCCGGGGTATTTGGCATGCTGCGTACGATCGGCTGGGAGCGCTGCAAAGCGCTTTCCATGGCCGCGACGGAGAATCCGGCAGCGACGGACAGCAGGCAGGTCTCTGCCCTGATAACAGGAGCCAACTGCTGCAGAACGCCCGTGAGGATTTGCGGTTTTACCGCGAGCACCACCACATCGTTGTCAGCCAGATCCGGCGGTAACTCGCCGAACACGTCAAGGCCACCGAAATCCTCCAGGGCGCTGCGAGCCTCCGGGTTGGGATCAACCACGCTCAGTTCATGCTCCTGCTTGGCAAGCAGTCCGCCGATCAGGGCGCGCGCCATGTTGCCGCCGCCGATAAAAGTCATGTTCATAGCTCGGTTCCTGCTCAGGTTCTTGGTGGCCGTGGTCCAAATAGGTCCGTTCCGACACGCACCATGGTACTGCCTTCCCTGACGGCCAGTTCCAGATCGCCGGACATGCCCATGGACAGGGTATCCAGACGATGTCCGCGGGCGTTTAAGTCCTGCTGCAGGGCCACCATGCGACGGAAGCTGGCAGCCGTTGTGCTTGCGTCCGCACCGGCCGTGGGAATACACATAAGCCCGCGCAGATTGACCTGATCCAGCGCTGCGGCCAGTGCTGCCAGCTCGGGCAGTTGGGCCGGGCTGGCGCCAGCTTTTTGGGGCTCTTCATCAATATTGACCTGCAGGCACAGTTGCAGGGGGCGGTGGGGCGCGGGGCGGTACGCGGCCAGCTTGCGCAGTACCTTGGCACGATCTACCGATTGAACCCAGTCGAAGTGCTGCGCTATGTCTTTGGCCTTGTTCGACTGAATGGGTCCGATGAAGTGCCACTCGATCGATAAGTCCGAGAGCCCTGCCATCTTTTGCAGCGCTTCCTGCGCCCGGTTTTCGCCGAAAGCATTTTGCCCAAGCGCGTGCAGCGCGCGAATCGCGTCTGCAGAATGTTGTTTGCTGACGGCCAGCAGGCGCACGTCGGCAGGCGTTCTGGCAGCTGTGCCACAGGCCTGGTCAATGCGGGTGCTAACGGCGCTAAAGCGTTGTTCTACGGGGTTCATGTTGGAATTTACCGTGTAATGTTCTATGGTTACGGGCACAAATTAACAGCAAAGCGACGTGTTTTGCGGGTTCGGCTCTCTAAAAGCGGAGCGCGGGACATTGTAGCCGTTCAAGGGTCCAGATCAGGAGGGGAACATGGACATCTCGGAACTATTGGCCTATTCCGTCAAGAATAAGGCCTCCGACCTGCATTTGTCGGCAGGTCTGCCACCCATGGTACGCGTTGACGGTGAGCTCAAGCGCTTAAACGTGCCGGCCATGGACAACACGCAGCTGCAGGAGCTGCTCTACAGCACCATGAACGACTTTCAGCGCCGTGATTTTGAGGCCAATCTGGAAGTCGATTACAGCTATGCGGTGCCCGGGCTCGCCCGTTTTCGTGTGAACTGCTATCACATGGATCGCGGCGTCGCTGGCGCTTTCCGAACCATTCCGGAAGCGGTATGGACGCTGGAAGATATTGGCGCACCGCCCACCTTCAAAGAAATTGTGAACGTACCGCGTGGTCTGGTTCTGGTGACGGGGCCAACCGGTTCCGGTAAATCGACGACGCTGGCCGCCATGGTCGACTACCTCAACGCCAACGTTGCGGGACATATCCTCACCATCGAGGATCCCATCGAATTCGTTCACAACTCGCAGAAGTGCTTGATCAGTCAGCGCGAAGTCCATCGTGATACCCATGGTTTTGCCGAAGCGCTGCGTTCAGCCCTGCGTGAGGATCCGGACATTATCCTTGTGGGTGAGATGCGTGATATCGAGACCATCCGTTTGGCGCTCAGTGCGGCGGAGACCGGGCACCTGGTCTTCGGCACGCTGCATACCAGTTCCGCCGCCAAAACCATTGACCGTATTGTTGATGTGTTCCCGGCCGGTGAGAAGGCCATGGTGCGCTCCATGCTGTCCGAATCGTTGCGTGCGGTTATCGCCCAGACGCTGCTCAAGCGCTACGGTGGCGGTCGTGTGGCGGCGCATGAAATCATGATTGCCACACCGGCCATCCGTAACCTCATTCGGGAGGACAAGGTGGCGCAGATGTATTCAGCCATTCAGACCGGTCAGGCCATGGGCATGCACACGCTTGACCAATATCTGGAGGAGCTGGTGGGGCGCGGCATCATCTCCAAACACGACGCCGCCCGCAAAGCGGTTGACAAGAAACTGTTTGCTTAAGGGGGAAACAGCTCATGATGAAGTCAATGGAAAGCTGGCTACGGCAATTGCACGATGAGCGTGGCTCGGACTTGTTTGTAACCGCTGACGCGCCGCCTTGTCTCAAAGTGAACGGCAAGATTCGCGGTATCACCGATGAAGTGCTGTTGCCGGAAGAGGTTGAGGAAGTCGTGCTGAGCTGCATGAATGAGCGTCAGCGCGAGGAATTTGAAACCACGCAGGAGTGCCAGTTCGCGCTGGCGGTGGAAGGGGACCTGCGCTTTCGCGTGAGCGCCTTTTTCCAGCAGGGCCTCGTCGGCATGGTGGCGCGTCGCATCGAAACCAAGATTCCGACCATCAGTGAGCTTCATCTGCCGGAAATCATGAACGATCTGTCTCTGGAAAAGCGCGGTATTGTGCTTTTTGTTGGCGCCACCGGCTCCGGTAAATCCACCTCCCTGGCGGCCATGATGGGCTATCGGAACAGCCGTATCAGCGGCCATATCGTCACCATCGAAGACCCCATTGAATACGTTCATTTCCATGACAAGAGCCTGATTACCCAGCGCGAAGTCGGCGTTGATACGGAGTCTTTCGAGGTGGCGCTCAAGAACACGCTGCGCCAGGCACCGGACGTCATCATGATTGGTGAGATCCGGACTCGGGAGACCATGGAACTGGCCATTGCCTTTGCGGAGACCGGGCATCTGGTGCTGTGCACGCTGCACGCCAACAACGCCAACCAGGCGCTGGACCGCATCCTTAACTTCTTCCCGGAAGATCTGCGCGAGCAGGTGCTGATGGACCTGTCTTTCAACATGAAAGCGATTTGTGCCCAGCAGCTCATCCCGTCGGTGGATGGAACCCGGCGCTGGGCGGCCGTTGAGGTGCTGTTGTCCACACCGCTGGTGAAAGACACGATTCGTAAGGGCGAAATCGCCGAGTTGAAGGACATCATGAAACAGTCGGGTCATCATGGCATGGTGACCTTCGATCAGGCGCTCTACGTGATGTACAAAGAAGGCAAGATCAACTACGACGATGCGCTGCGCTATGCTGACTCTTCCAACGAGGTCCGCCTCGCTGTGAAGTTGTCCGAAGGTGGCGATGCCAATACGCTGGCAGCTAACCTGTCCGACGTGGAGTTGATGGACTAGGGCGTCGTCATGGGCATGGGTTAACATAAATAGC
>JABSSV010000249.1 GCA_013213875.1 Lysobacterales bacterium | reverse complement strand
GGTCCCGTTGTCTGCGTCTATGCCTATGATGAGCTTGATGCAGCGTTGGCGGCGGCAAATGTTCATCCCCACGCCTTCCAGGCGGCCATTTACACGCGGGAGTTGGAGGATATGCTGCGGGCCTTCGAGGTTTTTGCTGCCTCGGCGGTCATGGTGAATGACCACTCGGCCTTCCGGGATGACGTCATGCCCTTCGCGGGCCTGAACGCCTCCGGCCTGGGCATCGGCGGCATCCCCTACACCATAGAAGACATGCAGTTCGAGAAGATGCTGGTTATCAAGCACTGATCTCCTGCCAAGTGGCAGCGCCTTAAGCTTGATGAATCCTGCGATCCAAAGCAGGTTGCGAACGGACGCGACAGAATGTTCAGCTAAATGAGGAGTAACAAGCATGGCCTGTCGCTGATCCAGAAAGTAGCCGCGAAATGGTTCCCGCTCAGGGCGCGCTTATTTCGGGCACATCGCTCTGGCCGACGGAACGCCCCAGGCAACGCTCGAGGAAGGGAATTACAGGCTCCATGGCGGCTGCAACCTGTAAGGTCGTTTCAGGAGAATGGCCCAAGTCATCGATAATGTGGATGTCAACGTCCGCTTCTGCCAGTTCCAGCATCTTGTACATGCGCCAGCTGTGCTCGACATCCACGATCCGGTCTTCCGTGCCATGAATAAGGAGCACAGGTCGCTGCACATCTCGGTAGCGATAAACGGGTGAATAGGTTTTAAGCTCCGCGCGTTGTTGCTCCGGATCGCCGATGATTTTCTTGAATGCCTTTCTAAGCGCGTCATTCATGCGCGTGCTGGCCTGGGTGAAAATTAGGTTCAGGTCCGTAACGCCGGCATAGGAAACGGCGCATCGGTAGCGTTCTGGATTGCGGATGACACCCATCAGCGCAGAGTAACCCCCATAGCTGCCCCCGTACACGGCGATGCGGTCCGGGTCCAGAAGCTGATTGGTAGCCAAGGCGGCAGCTACGGAGGCCTCAATGTCATCCTCAATGGCACGCCCAAACTGCTGCATTCCTTGGGCCTGAAAGGTGCCGCCATAGCCAGCTGATCCCCGATAGTTTACTTGTAGGACCGCAAAGCCATTCTGGGCAAACCATTGCACCCAGGGATGATAATAACGGCTATCCTGAATTCCGATTGGACCACCATGCGGCATCACCAGAAGTGGCACCGACGCTGTCGCTTGCGGCGGCAAGGTCAGGAACGCTTCGATTGGAACCGTCCCTTCCCTATTGACTTCAAGGAGTACCGGGCGCGCCAGCCTCATGTCATCGAGTTCTGGCTTGACGGAAGAGATGAATTGGCATGCGCCGGATTTGTCGCAAAGATGGATCGAACCCGGCGTGCCAATTTGATGCGCATGTATCAGTGACGTGCCCGACGCTGCGTGGTGATCCACGAGTTTGAAGAGTTGATCGGGAAAGCTGGATGCTGCCATGTCAAGCAGCGTTTGGCCGGTCGCTGACAAGGGTTCGAGCTGTGTCAAACCCTCCCTCAGGTATGCGGCGGCAACTGGACCCCGATGCCCATCGACGAACAGTAGGTTCGCAATATCAAAACGGGGATGCCGAAACACATCGTTTACGATCTTGCCTGTAAGCAGACTGAATTCAACCGCCTTCAGGGTGTCCGAGCCAATATTTGTCAAAGCCCACAAGGTGTCATCATCTTCCGACACATGGATCGGTATGAATTGTTGATCAGGCTGACCAGTCCAGAGTCTCTGCCAGGCCCGTCGCCCATCTTTGTTTTCCCAGAGTACGGGTGTCCCTTCCTCATAGCTCACACCGAGCCGCAGGCGTCCTTTTCGATCGGTGTACCAGACCGTAATTTCACTGCTCATGAAGTTGAGCCTTCGCTCGGAGCGAAATTGACCGTCCAGTGTCTCGAATATATTTAGCCTGAAAACGTTGCTCTGGAGTTCACCGCTTGCGTTAGTGAACCTGGCAAACAGCACCTGGTCTTCCTGTTCGGGCAAGGGATCTACCAGGTATCCAGCTTCAGTCATGTGGCTGTTTTCACCAATACGAAAACCGTTGCCCTCCGGTACGAGTTTGAGGAAGCTGAACAAACCACCCCGGCGCACAGGCTGCGAAACGGCCAGCGTGCGCGGACCGGCCCAGCGTAAATCTGACCAGCCCTTCTTCGCGCCGTAGCGATCGAGTGTTGTGAAACCCGTTTCCGGATTTCCCACGCGCAGGCCTTCCGGCGTTAGGAAAGCCACGAGTTGACCGTCTGGGCTCAGAGAAATGTCCGTCAACTGCCCGGCTGCGAACCAGTGCTTGATGGATGGCGGCGTCGGGATCGTCTCGTTGCTGCCTTTTTCAATCGGCGCAACTGATCGACCTTGCTGCTGGTCGTCTGCGCCTGCCTGCAGCGTTATGAAGGCGATAAGCAGCAGTGTGATCGCTGGCTGCAAATAACGTCTGATCATGGTGCGCTATCTGGAGCGTTGCGCCGCTGCGCCTGCTCATCAAGGTAGAACGATAGGAAGGGGTCTGCCGGGTCGAGCGCGTTGGCTAAGGTCATGGCGGCTAGAAAATCCGGGAAGCGCGCTTCCATTTTGTCGATGATCACCGCAGCCCGATCGTCGATCATGGCCATGCCAATATCCGATTCCAGCGTCAGCGAAAGCACGCCCCCGTAGTTCAGCACTCCGGGCTTGATAGTGATGGAAAGTCCCGCATCAGAGAAATCGAAATATCGGCCATAGCCCACCTCCATTCGCTCCCAGCGATACGTGCCGCTGCGCACTTTGAGCAATTGGAAAAACTCTTCGTCTCGGAAAGGCCCGAGCCGAACGGTACCGCCCAGATTGCCTTTCCTGTCGAGTTCCACGCTCCCGACCGACCCTTCCACATAGCCAGCGGCGATTAGGACCCCTTCGTCTGCGGCGAGCGGAAATAGGTCTTTAAGGGCTTGAAAGCTTTCCAGCAAAGCGTCCGAGTCCGACCGGTACTGTTCTTCAAATCGCTTTATATATTTCTTAAAGGCCCGTTTGTCATTGCAGAATCTGAGGTCCGCCTTTGTAGCGGGCATCCCGTCCAGCGCATAGCTGATGTCAGTCACATTGACCTTTTCAGAGCGAGCCAGCTCGCTGTGTTTTCTCAGGCTGGCGGCCAGATTAGGCCAGGATATGGCGTCGGGAGCGCCGGGTGGCGAAGTGGCTAATTCGTTGCGCCATTTGGTTTCGAAGGACTCCTTGTGCATGGCCGTAGAGTCATGGAAATCGGCAGCGAGGTCCTGCATGAAGGCGCTGCATTGGCGCCACGCTCGGTCGGATTCGGCCGAGGCATGCTGAGCGCTCAGAAACAGCGCCAGCAGCAGTGTGCGGCCGATCCAAATTCCGCTGCTCGCCTCAGCCAGACTTTTCTTTTTTTTGCGCGGTAACGGATCCATTTCCATCAAAGCAAACATACCCTAACTCAATGTATCGAAACTCTCCTGCAAATACCAACAGCACCAGGGCACCTGTAGGGTGCCGTCCAATGGAGCGCGGTTTTTAAACTGAGAATGTCTGGGTCGATGTGCGCTAGCAACGGTGATTTGCCTTGGTAACGCCGCTGCCTGGCACGCAGACCAATCGGAAGCACTGATCCGGTAAACGATGCCATTGATAAACACGGGCGGGTGCTACCTTGCCGGACAGGATTGCGTATCCATGCAGCGCCTTCGAAAGGCTCCATACCTATCGCCGCGCTGGTGAATCGTTCGCCGACGAATCCCGTGAGAGTGCTGGAGGCGTCTCGCGGGGTGGCGGGGAGTCTGGAGGTCAAGCTGGGCGGGCAGCCGTGGCGCTAGCCATCACGGCTTTGGGCACGCAATCGATACGGTCGCCCCAGACTGTTGCTGCGAAACCCTTTGGCGGTTTTGAACCCAACCACATTAACCACCAAATCCCACGGTTGTTACGATCATCATCGGACTGAGGCATGGAGACTGTGAGCAGTTCCGTCGCCCAGGACGAATCATGGGTACCGTTCGGTGTGAGGATCTGACCCGGTGGGTATGATGGGCTTTGCTGAGGCCCGCCACAGGGTTGGACCAGGCGGTTTATACTGCCGCTGCTCGAACAGACGGCGCATGCAGATGACAGCTTAGAAAATTGACCACAAGTACAACATTCATGAAAAGAATCCCAGCGCTGGTCTGGCAGTGCCTGCTCGTGGTGCTGTTTCTGGTGCCGGTTGTTATGGCGCAGCGATATAACCTGGAGGGCTAACCGGGAGCTTATGTCTCCGCCATCATCTCCCTCGGGCTGTGGCTACTGTTTGTTTTCATGGTGACTGGGTCCATACAGCATCAGGCCGCCCGACTGCCATTACGCATGGTGCTATTCGGACTATTGGGTATCTACTTTTTCGGCCAGTTCGTCAGCTACTATCTTCAAGGCAGCTACTTTAACCAGCAATACTTTTTTCACCTGCATCTATCCACGATCACCGAAACTTGGCGCGCCTATTACCCGCAGTTTCTAACTTTTATTGGCTGGATGGGGTGCCTGATGGCTGTCCTTTGGTTCAGTCGGAGCGAACGGACGCTTGAGCACAAGCCTTTCTACCTCAGCTTTCTAGTACTGGTGCTGGCCCTTGCCTTCGACCCTGGCCTACGTGATAAAGCAATCACGACCGCGCAGACTGTCTTCCACATCGAAGACGGTGGTCTCGTTTCGGTAGACTTTGGAGAACTGGGACTGAATCAGCACGCCATGCAGTTGAACGACCTCGACAGTATTGACTGGGAGGGTTTGTATCTGCACGAGGCGGCCCTGAACTTCAACGAAGCAAGTGCTGCGAAGCCGGGTAAAAATCTCCTGCTGATTTTTATGGAAGGCTTCGATCGCCTCTATACCGATGAAACGGTATTCCCGGGTCTGACGCCAAACCTTAAGGCGCTCAATGCCGAGGGCTGGCAGTTGGAGCGTTTGATGCCGGTAGCAGGCTCCTCGTGGACCATGGGCGGTCTCGTATCATCGCTATGCGGGACGCCACTGCTGCACCAGTGGCATTTCGGCGGCAATAACATCATGTTCACCAACTTTCTTAACCGGGCGCGTTGTTTACCTGACGTACTCCACGATGCTGGCTATGAACAAACCTTTATGGGTGGTGCTTCATTGAAGTTCGCTGGTAAAGGGCACTTTCTCAAAACGCACAGCTATGACGCTGTTTATGGTTCCAAAACGCTGAGGAAGCGACTGCCAGCATCGGCCAAGGTCGGTGACTGGGGGTTGTATGACGACGATCTGCTGGATCTTGCCGCCAGGAGTTCGATCGGCTTTCAAAGCTAGATAAGCCTTTCAACCTTACCTTGCTAACAGTAGACACACATCACCCTAGAGGTGACCCCTCTGATAGTTGCAAGACATATGCGGCTATCGACAACTCGGTGCTTCATGCTGTCCACTGTACGGATCAACTCATCGGTCGCTTGACTGACAAGCTTAAGAGTCACCCCGCTTATGAGGATACCGTGGTGGTGATACTGGCGGATCATCTGGCCATGCGCAACGATGCTTTTCCCCTGTTTCCCGAGGGGTATAAGCGCAGCCTGTACTTCAACGTACTCAACTCCCGTAATAGCGGAAGCACCGATGCCGCCGCTATGCCCACAGATGTGGCTCCCACTGTCCTGAGTCTGCTCGGCGTCGAACACAACACCAGTTTTCTGGCCGGCGCCGACATTAGTG
>JABSSV010000248.1 GCA_013213875.1 Lysobacterales bacterium | reverse complement strand
TATATCGAGGGTCAGATTCGCACCCGCAAGTGGCAGGACCAAAGCGGTCAGGATCGCTACACCACGGAAGTGGTCGCCAATGAAATGCAGATGCTGGGCGGCCGAGAGGACGGCATGAGCGGTGGCGGTGCGCCGGCCAGTGGTGGCTTCCGCGATCAACCGCGTCCGGCCCAACCGAAACCCCAGCCGGCGGCGGCGCCTGAGGCGACGCCGGACTTCGACGCCGACGATATCCCGTTCTGACTATCGCGCGCCTCTAGCGCGATCAGTCCGACATGACCTTTTTGCTTACCGGCGCGGATGGCCAGCTCGGGTCCGAGTTGCGTCCGCTGCTGCAAGCGCGGGGCACCTTGGTAAGCTGCACCCGCAGGGGCGGATCCAAGGATCGGCCTCTGGACCTTGCGGACGCAACGGTACTGACCGCGCTGTTGGACGAAGTGCGACCATCATTGATCGTGAATGCGGCGGCTTACACGGCGGTTGATCAGGCCGAGAGTGAGCCGGATTTGGCGCATGCGGTCAATGGAGTTGCTCCTGGTCTCATGGCGCGCTGGGCGGCAGAGAACGATGCTGCCCTGCTGCACTTCAGCACCGACTATGTTTTCGACGGTCGCAAGGCGTCACCCTATCTGGAAGACGATCCGGTAGCACCCATTAACGCCTACGGTCGTAGCAAGCTGGAGGGTGAGCGGCAGATCGCGGCCAGTGCTTGCAAGCACCTTGTGATGCGCACGTCCTGGGTTTACGCCAGCCATGGCCAGAACTTTCTCCTGAAGATGCTCGAACTGGCCCGTGACCGGGACCACTTGCAGGTGGTCAGTGATCAGATAGGCCGACCGACCTGGGCCGGCAACCTGGCCCGTTATGCGGTGACCGCTGTGGATCGCGGTTTGCTCGCCGCTCCGTCAGGTATCGTGCATGCGGCAGACGCCGGTGCTTGCAGCTGGTTCGAATTTGCCGGTGCAATTTTTGAAACGGCGGTCTCGCTGGGGCTGTTGGACCAGGCGCCGGCACTGCGGGAGGTGGGGAGCGACGCGTTTCCCACGGCAGCGAGGCGTCCCGCATCCTCCGTCCTTGCGACGGGGCGATTACGAAAGCTGCTGGCGATTGAGCCGGCCGCCCAGCGGGCGGCACTGGCTCAATGTCTTTCCGAACTCCGGGCCACGCCCACAGCGAACATGGTTTCCGACTAGAATTGTCGGCTCTGGTACAGAGAGAAAAATGATGAGTCAGGACCTGCAGTCTCCTTTGATCCCGGTGATTCTTTCTGGCGGTGCGGGTACACGCCTCTGGCCCGTGTCACGCAAGGCGCACCCGAAGCCCTTTATGCAACTGGCCGACGGCCAAAGTCTGGCCGAAAAAACCTGGCTTCGTGCCGCTGCCGTGGCGAAGGGTGGCCCGATTTTTACGGTGACCAGCCGCGACTATTATTTTTATACCCGGGATCTTTACGAACAGCTCGGTGCCTCGCCAGAGCAGGCGCAGTTTTTGCTGGAACCCATGGGGCGCAATACGGCGCCTGCGATCGGGCTGGCGGCGCTGACGGTGCAGGCTCGCTATGGCGATGAGGCGCGGCTGCTGGTGCTCCCGGCGGACCATTTGATTCGCGATCAGCATGCCTTCGAGCACGCGGTCGCGACGGCCGATGAACTGGCCTCACAGGGACATTTGGTCACCTTCGGGATGCATCCCACGCATGCGGAGACCGGCTTTGGCTATCTCCGTAAAGGCGAGGCGCTGGGCCTGGAGCAGGCTTTCAAGGTTGCTGCGTTTGTTGAGAAGCCGGATCAGGCCACGGCCCACGAATACCTGGCCTCCGGCGAATACCAGTGGAACTCCGGCATGTTCTGTTTTACGGCCGGCGCTCTGCTGGCGGCTCTGAAAGCCACTGCGCCTGAGGTGATGGCCAGCGTGCAGTCAATTTTTGCTGGCCTCGCGGAGCGTGACGCGGACCCGCTGGAGATCCCGGCCGAACCGTTTGCCGCATGCCCGTCCATCTCTATCGACTACGCGGTTATGGAACGTGCATCCAATACGGCCATGGTGGTGGCGGATTTTGGTTGGAGCGATATCGGATCCTGGAAGGCCCTGGCCGAGCTTTATCAATCGGACGAGGCCGGTAATCGCATCCGCGGCAAGGCGGTTATGGTCGACTCGCGTGATTGCTTCGTGCAGGGTGAAGATCGACTGGTGGCAGCGGTCGGAGTGGACAATGTTGTGGTCGTGGACACCGGTGACGCGGTGCTGGTCGCTGATCGGGACCGGGCTCAGGATGTGGGCCAGGTTGTGCGGCAGCTTACCGAGCTGAATGATGAGGCAGCAATTTTTCACCAGACGGTTCATCGTCCCTGGGGCAGCTATACGGTGCTCGAGGATGCCGATGACTGCAAGGTGAAGCGTCTTACCGTTAAACCGGGGCAGGTGCTGTCGCTACAGCGGCATCAGCGGCGCTCCGAGCACTGGACCGTGGTTCATGGCACGGCCAAGGTTCGCATTGGCGACGAAGAAATTTTGCTGGAGCAGAATCAGTCCACCTATATACCCGTGAACACCATGCACCGCCTGGAAAACCCTGGCACGGAAGACATTCACCTGATTGAGGTGCAAACCGGTGACTATTTCGGGGAAGATGACATCGAGCGCTTTGAGGATATCTACGGTCGCAGCTAGAGGCGATCTGAAACCAAGGTGCACGCCAGCATGTGTGGCGGCTGGGAGCAGTCACCCGTCGCGCGCCAACTGCATGTGCCCCGGGCAAAAAAAAAAGCGCCGACCAGCGGCGCTTGAGTGGCGTGGCGGTCTGCTGCCTGAAGGTCAGGCGGCGTCACGCACAACGCCCGGAGCTTTGTCATCCAGCAATGGCTGGCGACGGTTCATCTCTGCTCTCACTGTTTCCAGCAGAGCGAGCCAGCTGGATGCGAAGAGCGGTGTGGCGCTGATCTTTGGGCGCCTATCTGAGCTTGCCCTAGACTGACTTGCTTGCATGTCTACATCCCCCGTAGTTCGGTTGTCCGGACCCAAGCCCGGAATCGTTCTTGTTATGTTTCGCGTTGTTCGGAACCTTCGATACCCGAAGGCCGCTTAAGTTCCCGATCGATTCTGAATTGTGGCGAAGTCACAAAGGCTTCCATGCGCTGTAAGCGCAGATCCAAAGCTCGAAAGCGGTGACGGAGGCCGCCAAAAACGTCCGCGGGGCGATTGCTGACTTCGCGCCAGAACGTTGCCTGCTCCTGATCCAGGGCCGGTTTGCCTTCCTTTTTGGGCAGGACCAAGGCCAGAACCACGTAGCTGGTGATCACAAAGGGTGAAAACACCAGGCCCAGAATGGCGACGACCAGACGGAGACCCTTCAGATCAAAGCCGAAATAGTCCGCCAGGCCCGCGCAGACGCCGGCCAGCATGGCCCGCTGCGGATCGCGGGTCAGCCGGTGTGGATTGGGCCGCTGCGAATCAGTCATGACGGGTGCGCCAGCGTGGCGCCTCGCTGTCAAGAATGCGCTCCAGCGTTTGGATGCGTTCTTCCATGCGGGTGGTTGATTCCCAGATTTCACCGAGCATCCTTTCGTCCTCGGTGCTCAGGCCTTTGGCCGTTTTCCACTTGGTCAGGTAGTGAAAAAAGAGCCACATGGGGGCGCAGACGCCCAGAGCAAAGATGACTAATAATTCTTCCATCAGGATTTCTCCTTGGTTGATTTGGCGCTAGGGGTGCTTTTCTTCTGGCCCAGCTGGCTTTTCAGACTTTCCAGCTCTGCTTCAACGCGGTCGTTGTCTTCAAGGCCGGCAATTTCGTCGGCCAGGTTGCGCCGCCGTCCCATGCCCATGGCTTCGCCTTCCGACTCGATGCGATCGATTTTTCGCTCTGCGTTTTCAAAGCGGAACAGCATGTCATCGATACTGTCGTCATGAATGTGTTTGCGCGCAGCCAGCTGCGTGGTCGCGGTCTTATGCCGCAGCACAATGCTTCGCTGACGGTTCTTGGCATCGCTGAGCTTGGCCTGCAGCTTGCCGATGTCATTGTTAAAATTCTCCAATTGCTCGCCCAGCAGGTCCAGATCACCGTGCACCGCTTTGATCTCATCACTGATGTTCTGTTTTTCCGCCAGCGCTGCCCGGGCCAGATCTTCCCGCTCCCGGCGGATGGCCAGCTCTGCACGCTGGGTCCACTCTGCCTCGTCTTTTTCGAGAAACTCCAGGCGTCGGCGCAGTTCTTTCTGATCAGCGATGCATTTGGCGGCAGCGGAGCGAATCTCGACCAGCGTGTCCTCCATTTCCTGCACCATAAGCCGGATGATCTTCTCCGGGTCTTCGGCTTTTTCGACCAGCGCGTTGAGGTTGGCGTTAATAATGTCGCTGAGTCTGGAAAAAATACTCATGAGTGGCTCCTGTACATCAAAAGGCAAAGTAATTTCGGTTGCCTACTGTAATGCAGATTTTGTGCCATATTATGCGGCTTTCATAACAGACTGTTTATATTGAAAAAGATATCGGACGCTTAGCTCCCTGGCGCCGCCGAGTGGTGGGGTTTGGTGAATTCCGCCAACTGTTGGCTGAATGAAAAAAAGCGGCGCAGGGGGAACCGATGGGCCTGAGGCGGGTCGCAGACGCATGCGTGTGCTTTCGCGCTGGGACATTTGCCATCTGCTGCTGTACACTAGCGCACTTTTCCAAGATCGCGTATGCGATCCTGTCACAACTCTGCGGAGGAAATACCATGCGAGCGACTTTCGCACTTGCAACTGTTTTGGCCCTGGTCTCAGGTACCGCGCTGGCCCAGGACCTTTCCAGCGAAAAAGCCAAGCTGAGCTACTCAGTGGGCTGGGATCTCGGTGCTGACATCGGCCGTCGTGGCGAAGATTTTGATGTGGAAGCGCTGATCTCAGCGATCCGCGATTCCGTTGGTGGTGCTGAGCCCAAGGTCGAGGCACAGGAAATGCGCCGTCTGCTGACCGAACTGCAGGAACGCGTTCGCGCGGAGCAGTTGGAAGCTCTGCAGGCCCTGGCGCTGGAAAATCAGACCAAGTCTGAGGAATGGCTGAAAGCCAATGAATCGAAGACCGGTATCGTGGTGCTGCCTTCCGGTGTTCAGTACCGCATCATCGAAGAAGGCGAAGGCGCGCGCCCGGGGCTGGAAAGCCGCGTAAGCGTTCACTACCGCAGCATCAAGATGGACGGTCTGGAGATCGACAGCTCCTTCGCTCGCGGCGTGCCGCAGGAATTTGTGGTCAATCAGGTTCTCGCAGGCTGGCAGGAAGTGCTGCCGCTGATGAAAGCCGGCTCTACCTGGCAGGTGTTCCTGCCGCCCGAACTGGCCTTTGCACAGCGCGGCAACCCGCCTGCGGTAGGCCCGAATGAGGCGCTGCAGTTCGACCTCAAACTGATGGAAATCATCGAGTAAGTTTGCCTCTCCGGCACACGAGCCGGGCTGTTTCATCAGCCCGGCATGCTGCAGGCAGCTAGCGTGTCCCGCGCTAGCTGGAAAACCGCCCTGGAGCGCACGGTCGCGCCGCTAACGGGCGGTGCCCAATCCCTGAAAGTCAATGGCTGGCGGCCCGCGGGTCGTGAACAGCAGCGTCCACGGCGCACGGCAGCCGTTCTGGTAGCTATCCTCGACGGCGAGATGCCGCAGCTGGTGCTGACCAAGCGCGCGCAACATCTCAATCAGCATGCCGGTCAGGTCGCCTTTCCTGGTGGTTCTGTTGACGAATCGGATCAGTCCGGAGTGCGCACCGCGTTGCGCGAGGCGGAGGAAGAAATCGGTCTCGATCCATCCCGGGCAGAGGTGCTTGGCTTTCTGGACCGTATCGATACGGTCAGCGACTTTCGGGTGTTGCCGGTGGTGGCTTTGATACCGGCTGGAACAGTTTTTGTGCCGGATCACAACGAAGTGGAATCCGTTTTTACCCTGCCTCTTGAGCGCGCCCTGGACCTTGCTGCCTGGGCGCCCACCCGTATCCATCGCCGCGGTGCAACCCGGACCATTCACAGCATGCGTTGGGATGGCCATGTGATTTGGGGTGTGACCGCCGGTATTCTTCGCAACCTGGCGGAACGCTACCGTCTCCTCGGTCAGTCGGCGGACGCGGCGCAAAGCTCATGAGGCAGCCCATGCTCATTGACGTGCCCACGCTGAGGGCCTGGCTAAGCGAGGGTAGGGTCAGCGTATTCGACTGCCGCTTTGATCTGGCCAGCGCCGCGCGCGGTCGGGAGTGCTGGTTGGAGGGTCACATCCCCGGTGCGCACCATGCCGATCTCGATCAGGATCTGGCCGGCCCGGTGACTGCCGGCAGCGGGCGCCATCCCCTGCCAACGCCGGAGGCGTTTGCCGACTTTCTGGCCCGCAGTGGCTGGACTGTGGGTCAGCCGGTGGTCGCCTATGATGCCCAGGGCGGTGCCTTTGCGGCCCGCCTGTGGTGGCTCATGCGATATTTTGGGCACGACTGCGTCACCCTGCTGGATGGTGGCTGGGGTGCCTGGTTGGAAGCGGGGGAGGCGGTGCAAAGCGGTCCTTCGGCTAAGGTGCCGGTAGCACTTCCCGTGCTGAAACCGCAGCCGCAGATGGTCATAGACGTGACAGCCTTGCAAGTCGGGCTTGAGCGCGGTGAACTGTCGCTTCTGG
>JABSSV010000247.1 GCA_013213875.1 Lysobacterales bacterium | reverse complement strand
GACCGTCTGGTCTCCCAGGGATTGCCGGAGGAAATGATGGAGCGGGCTAAAGCCCGCGTGCGGGACATCAACCTGGCCTACGACCGGCTCAAGCAGGCGCGTGGTTTTAAGTAGCAGGACCTGCCGGATTGGGCGCGCTTCCAGTACACTGTCGCTCGCAGAAACGTTCTAGGCGCGTCCACAGGAGTCGCAACCCATGAAACAGCCCCCCGTCATCGCTCCCTCCATCCTGTCCGCGGACTTTGCCCGGCTCGGTGAAGATACCCAGGCCGTGCTCGATGCGGGCGCTGACTGGGTACATTTTGATGTCATGGACAATCATTACGTGCCAAATCTCACGATCGGGCCCATGGTGTGTAAAGCTTTGCGTGACTATGGCATTACGGCACCGATTGATGTGCACCTAATGGTTGAGCCGGTGGATGATCTGATTGTGCAGTTCGCGCAGGCCGGTGCCAGCATGATCACCTTTCATCCGGAAGCAAGTCGTCACGTGGATCGCAGCCTGGCCTTGATCCGGGAGCAGGGTTGCCAGGCGGGCCTGGTGTTGAATCCAGCCAGTTCGCTGGAGCAGCTCGACTGGGTACTGGGGCAGCTGGACATGGTGCTGCTCATGTCGGTCAATCCGGGCTTCGGGGGTCAGAAGTTCATTCCCCACGTGCTCGACAAGCTGCGTCAGGTGCGGGCCATGATTGACAGCAGCGGGCGTGACATCCGTCTGGAAATCGACGGCGGCGTCAAGATTGACAATATTGGCGAGATCGCCGCTGCCGGTGCCGACAGCTTCGTGGCCGGCTCGGCCATTTTTGGCAGTGAAGACTACGCGGCAACCATCGCGGCCATGCGCCATGAAATTGAGGCTGCCTAGGCGCCGCGTCTGCCTGGCGCTGCTGCTTCTGCAGCCCCTGCTCGCGCTGGCCCAGCCAGCGGATGATTATTATGCATCGGTCGATGCGAGTTCGCCGGAGACGCTGCGAACCACGCTGCACGAGATCATCGACGATCATACGCGCTATCCCTACACGTCCTTCGAGACCGATACCTGGGACATTCTTGAGGAGGCTGACCGGGATCCGGATGATTCTGTGCGTATCCTCACGCTATATCGGAACAACCGCTACGTGCGGCGCGGCGGCGGTAATGAGAATTACAACCGTGAGCATAGTTGGCCGCGTTCCTATGGTTTTCCGGATAACGACGGGGCGTCACTGAACTACCCTTTTACCGATACGCATGCGCTGTTTCTCAGCGATGCCGATTACAACTCGGCGCGTTCCAATAAACCCTATGAGGACTGTCTTGAGGGATGTGTGGAATATCCCGTCAGCGCCGCATCCGGTGACGGCACCTATGCGGGGCGCAGTAACTGGACCGATGGTGAGTTTACCGACGGGCGCTGGGAAGTCTGGGACCAGCGCCGCGGTGATATTGCGCGCGCCATGTTCTACATGGACATTCGTTATGAGGGGGGTGCGCATGGCGTCAGCGGCGCGTCAGAGCCGGATTTGCGACTGACCAATGACCGCTCGCTGATTGACAGTGCGCGCACCGGTCGCAATGAGCCGGTGGCCTGGATGGGTATGCTGGATAGCTTATTGGCGTGGCATCGGGAGGATCCGCCGGATCATGCGGAACGCCTGCGCAATGAGGTGATTGCCAGCTATCAGGGTAACCGCAACCCTTTCGTGGACGAGCCCCAGTGGGTCGAATGTCTTTATCTCGCGCTGTGCAGCTTTCAGATCAACGCGGGTCTTAACGACGCCTGGTACGACCCGGCCACCGCGGGTCAAGGTTTTTTCATCACCGTGCTGCCGCAGCAGGGGCAGCTGCTGCTGGCGCATTTTACCTTCGATAGTGAGCCACCAGACCCGGGCGCCCGGGCGAATCTGGGCGCAACTGAACACCGTTGGTTTACCGCTCTGGGTGCCTATGAGGGCGCTGAGGCCAGGCTGGCGGTGACCCTCGCCAGTGGCGGCCTGTTTGACGATCCGACGCCGGTGCAGCGCGAAACACCCTATGGCCACTATGAGCTGCTGTTCCGCGGCTGCAATGAGTTGCTGTTGCGTTATGAGTTTCCTGCTGCCGGCCGCAGCGGTGAAATTGCCCTTCAACGCGTGGTGACCGATAACGTATCCCTGTGTGAGGCCCTGGCTGGCGAATAGTCAGTTGCTGTCTGTTCCGGCAGGGCGGTGACTACCAGCCGCAAGGGTCCGCCGGCCTGTTGCGCCTCAAACGGGTAGCAGGTAACCAGCGTCAGGCGCCTCTGGCCGCTGGCAAATACCAGTTCCTGCCGCCGGCTGTCGACGATATCCAGCCAGGCCACGCGGTAGGAACGGATGCCATGCCGATCGGTGAGCAGCAGCCGGTCACCCGGGACCAGATCGGCCAGCTGACGGAAGTGCGTGTCGCGGTGGCCGCTGACGATGGGGTCCTGGACTGATAACTTCCCGAGAACCGTGGGTCCCCAAGCCAAGTTGCGGTCCGAGCTGCCCTCCAGCACCAGTTGCCTGAGCCCCAGTCGCGGGATTTCCAGCACACCGACCGGCGAGGTATCCGCCCAGGGCCAGGGTTTGACCGCGGTTTGCTGTAGCTGCTGTCGGGTCCAAGCGCGTTCCAGCAGTTCCTGCCCCAGACCCGCTTTCGCGGGTATCCACAGCGCGTGCCCCATGATCCCGATGGCCAATAGCGCTGCGCTCAGGGCTAGCGCCTTGCGTGGCTGGGTCATGAGTGGCCCACACGGCCCGGCAAGGCCTGGGCCAGCCACCGGCGGAACCGCCGCAGCTGGGCGAAGGGAAACAGCAGCAGCAGGGTGCTGATAGCCAGCACCAGCAGACCCAGGGCCAGCTGTAGCGGCCAGCCGGTGGCGGTGTTGGGAAATGCGGCAGTGCGCCCGGTGCTACCAGCGGGCAACAGGCTTGGCACGCTGGCCATGCCCAGCGCTTCCTGATCAGGCCGTGCCGGCGTGCGATCCACGGCGACCAGGCTGGTGTAGGCCGTGAGCAGCCCGTACTTCAGTGCCAGTTGGGTGATCTGCGCGTGGGTTTGCTCGCGATCCTGACCAAAGCTCAGACCGTCTTCCAGCGCCTCGATCTTCTGGCGTGCCCACAAGGTGGCCAGCGTGGCCCGGCCCGGTAGTTCCTGCGGCTCAAGCTCCTGTGACCAGCTGTGTCCGTTGAGCTGGCCGCAAAGGCTCACGCGCTGCGGCTCGCGGTCCAGTTTGGCGGTCAACCATAGCGGCGTCCCGGCATACAGGTCCGGCAGGATTACCGGGTAATACTCCGCCCCGGTACCCCAGTCGATGCACAGGTCCGAGATTGCCGGCAGGCGGATCCGGGACCACAGGCTGTTCATGGTCTCAGCGACATCCTCCAGGCGCCCAATGCGCGTGGCATGCCCGCGCCCAATGACCGCAGCCTTGCGCATGAACCAGTCATTGGGTGCGGTACCGATAGCGACGGTAAACAGACGGCTGGCGCCAAGCTGTGCGGCTACCAGCGCGAGCAGTTCGCGCTCATTGCCGACGCTGCCATCCGTGATAAATACCACCTGCCGCAGTAAACCGTCCGCTACCTCGCCTTGCAGTGCCTGCTGCAGTGCCGGGGCCATTTCCGTGCCGCCATTCGCATGCAAGCGGTCAATCCAGCGCTGGGCTTGCAGCAGTCGTCCGCCGGTGAACGGCTCGGGGCGCGGGAACAGGGAGCGGGTATGGTTGCTGAATTCAAGCAGGTTGAATCGATCGCCGGCCTGGAGCTGCTGCAGGCCCTCATGCAGCGCCGCGCGAGCCTGTTCCAGGGATGCCCCTTCCATGGAACCGGACGTATCGATAAGGAAGATCACTTCACGCGGCTGTGCCTGCAGCGATGCTTCTGCCGGTGGTAGCAGCATGAGCTGGGCATAGACTTCATCGCCCTCGCGCCAGGTGCTGAGCGTGGACTGCGGTTCCTGTGTCAGTGCCGGGCTCCAGCGCAGCTCAAAGTCCCGATCGGTCTGCGCTGCGGCATCTGCCAAGCGAATTTCATAGCCGCCTGGCGTCTCCTGAATTTCGACGTCGTGGTGCAGGCTCTCCAGCGTGGCCAGCGGCAGCGCGCTGGCTAGCTCCAGCTTGAGTTCGAAACCATGATCAGACAGGGATTGTGGCGCCGCCATGGCGGGCCGCGGGGCCGCCCGCCCGGTGCTTGCTTGCGCCTCGCTGGCGTAGCGCGGCGTAAAGGTCGTGGGCAGGCGAAAGGTGAAGTGTCCGTCCTGATAATCCACCGTGACCAGAAAACCCAACAGCACGTCGACCGTTTCTCCCGGTCCGATATTGGCCAGCTGGGTCGTAAACTGGTTGGCCCGCTCCTGCCGCACCAGGGACGCGGTCTTCCCCTGTGCCCGGGCTGCCTGATAGGTTTGCCGGGCCTCTTCCCGGGGCTGCACCTCACCTTCTATGATGCGATCGCCCACGCGCACAAAAAGCTGATCTACCGCGGCTCCCGTGGGCAGCGGAAAGCGGTAGTTGCCCTCCAGCCAGGACAGGGAGTCATTACGGAAGCGTTGGGCGATGTGCACGCGGGCCAGTTGCCCGTCCAGTTCCACCACCACGGACGTATTGAGTGCCAGCTGGTGCCACTGGGAATGCTCGCTGGTAAAGGTCAGGCCCCAGTCTGGCAGGGCAACGGTCTGCTGCGCGCTCGCGGTTTCAAGCCGCAGCAGCAACATGGCACCCAGCACCATGGCCAGTATCAACAGGGTTCGATCCTGCCAGCGCAGGCGGCGGGGGTCGGGCCTGCTTGCAGGGGATTGGTGCAGGGCGGGATAGAGGCGCTGGCTACGTGCTTCGAGGGCGGCGCGGATGCCCTGACGGGGTGCTTGGGTGCTTTTCATGGCAGGCTCTGGTTGAAGTTGAGCGTTTATTAGAGGCGGCACAGCTGCCGCCCTCGTGGCTCAATCGGGTGCTACACCGGCAGGAATCGGGCAAACTTCGGGCATCGGATTCCGCAGCGGCGAAGCTGGGTGCCAGGAAGCTGACGGAGGCCGTATGCTGGGCTCCAGTTTCAGAGGGAGAAGAAGATCATGCAGCGCCAGATTGCGATTGTTGAGGACGAGGCCGCCATTCGTCATAACTATGAGGATGCACTGCGTCGCTATAACTATCGGGTCAATGGCTTTGCTGATCGCATCAGCGCCCTGGAAGCCTTTCGCCGTCGCTTGCCTGATTTGGTGATTATCGATGTGGGTCTGGGTGCCGATGTAGAGGGTGGCTTTGAGCTCTGCCGTGAATTGCGTGGCCTGTCGCGCAGCCTGCCCATTATTTTTTTAACGGCGCGCGACTCGGACTTTGATGTGATCTCCGGTCTGCGCCTCGGGGCCGACGACTATCTGACCAAGGACATCAGCCTGCCGCATCTGGTGACGCGCGTCGCAGCTCTGTTTCGCCGGGTTGAGGCGCTGTCAGGTGAGGGTGCGGCGGAACGGAAGCTGGAGCGCGGCGAACTGGAATTGTCGGTGGATCGTATGGAAGTCAGTTGGCGCGGCGCTGCGGTGCCGCTAACGGTAACGGAGTTCTGGCTGATTCACTCGCTGGCAAAGCACCCGGGCCATGTGCGCACGCGACAGCAACTCATGGATGATGCCAACGTGCTGGTTGATGATCAGACCATTACCAGTCACATCAAACGCATTCGCCGTAAATTCGAAACGGTCGATGCGGACTTCGACCGACTCGACACGGTCTACGGCGCCGGCTATCGCTGGCGCGCCCCGGACCGTACCGTTAAAGCCCATGCGTGAACCTGGGGCCGGAAGGGCGCCCGCTTTCCGTTAAGCTTGCGCCATGAGCTTGCGCAAAAAAATGCTGACCCTGGCACTGGTGACGCTGCTGGTGCCCTGGTTCGGCTTCCAGTTGGTGCAGGAACTGGAACAGTACCTGCGCGAGGACGATGCCAATGCGCTGGCCGGTGCGGCCCGCACCATGGCGCGGGCGCTTCCCGAGCCCTTTCTGACTGCGCTGCAAGCGCCTGCTGATCAACTGCCGCTGCGTAAGCTGACGCGGGAGCCTACGCTGGATGGCTACCACAATGACTGGTCCCAGCCGGACATCAGCACCCGGTTCACCGCCCCTGACGGTAGCCCCCAGCTTGATCTTATGGCCGGCCGCTATGGTCGCCAGGATTACCTGTTTTTGCAGGTTGCGGATCCCACGCCGGGGCGTCGCCAAGCGGCGGGCACTGAGGCCAACCGCGCCGGCGCTGATCATGTGCTGCTGTACCTGCGCGATGCGCGCGGCTTGCGGCAGTTCCGTATTCAGGCGGCAGCGCCGGGCCCGCTGCTGGTGTCCAGCCAATCGCCGGGCGGTGGTCAACTGCAAGGCTACTGGCTGGATACGCCGGCGGGCTATGCGCTGGAATTGGCGCTACCGCCGCTGACCGCGAGTAGTGCTTTGAGTCTCGCTGCCGTTGACGTGCAGCCAGATTCCGCTGGTGTAGAACGACGCGGCGAGGCCGGTACGCTGCAAGCGGGCCGTCCCCGCATTTGGCTCCATCCGCTGCCATCCCATGAGGCCCTGCAGGATTGGCTGGAAGCGGTGGCACCGCCACGCGCCCGGGCCTGGCTGGTGGATGGAAACGGCTGGGTGCGGGCAGACACGGGTCCGCGCCACGAGGCGGCACAGGAAAGCCCTGCCTGGCTGGAACGGGTTCTGTACCGGCTGTTGGTCAGCCAGCAGATGGATAGGAGTCCGGCACGCTCTGAGCATCAGTTGCGGAGTACGGAAGCGCTGGTGCAAGAAGCGCTGGCCGGACGTAGCGCGCAGGTCTGGAGTGGTGATCCCTACACGGCGGCCATACGCAATACGGTGGCGGAGCCCATCAGTCAGGGGGGCGTCACATGGGGCAGCGTAGTGCTGGAGGCCGATACCGATGGTGCGCTGCTGTTTGCCAACCGCACCCTGGGGCGCCTGTTGCTGGTGAGCCTGTTGCTCATGGTGCTGCTGGTTGCGGGCATCTGGCTGCTTTCCACGCGCTTGTCGAGACGGGTGCTGTCCTTGAGTACGGCGGTTAGCGAAGCCATGGATGATCAGGGTGCGGAACCGAAGCTGCCGCTGGTCGGCGATGAGGATGAATTGGGCCAGCTAGCGCGCAACAATGAGCGCCTGTTACGTTCCGTAAAAGACTACAACCGCTACCTGCAACAGCTGGCCGGGCGTCTTTCCCATGAGCTTAAGACGCCGCTGGCGATTACCCGCTCTTCCCTGGAAAATCTAGCCAGCCAGCCGCTGGCTGCGGAAGCCATGCCCTACCTAGAGCGCGCCCGGGAGGGTCTGGATCGACAGACGGCACTGGTACGCGCCATGAGCGAGGCCACGCGCCTGGAAACCGCGGTCCGCACCGCTGACTGGACCCGTATTGATCTGTCAGAGCTGCTGCGCGGGGCGCTGGAAGGCTATCGCAGTATTTATCCGCACAGACGCTTCGAGCTGACGGGCACGGAACAGCCCCTGAGCTACCACTGCGCACCGGACCTGCTGGTCCAGGCGCTCGACAAGCTGGTGGATAACGCGGTCAGTCTGACCGCCAGCGACGCGCTGGTCACCATAGGGCTGGCGCAGCATGAGCATGACCTGTGCCTGAGCGTCAGCAATAGCGGCAGCCGCCTGCCGGAGCAGTTTCAGGACCAGCTGTTCGACGCCCTCATGTCCGTACGCGACCCGGCTGCTGGTGGTACCCATCTTGGCCTCGGCCTGTACATTGTGCGCCTCGTGGCCGAGGCGCACGAGGGGCAGGTGCAGGCCAAGAACCTGCCCGCTGGTGCCGGCGTGCGCTTCAGCTTAGTCTTGCCACGCAATTAGGCCCCAGAGGCCCGGCTTTTGGTTAGAATTCCTACTCGCGAGTTAAGGCAGACCCTTTAGTGAACAAACAGCAGTTTGACGCGCTCAACAACGGCGCCCATAACCGGATTCCGGTCTGGCGCACCGTGCTGGCCGATCTGGACACACCACTTTCCGTTTACCTGAAGCTGGCTGACGGCTCCGATTCTTTTCTTTTCGAATCGGTGGAAGGCGGTGAGACCTGGGGACGCTATTCCATCATCGGGCTACCGGCGCGCAAGCGTTTCACCATCAACGGCCATACGCTGGAGACCTTCGAGCTGGGCCGTAAGGTCAGTGAGGAGACGCTGGAGGATCCGCTCGGCCGCATTGAGTCAATCCGTACCCGCTATCAGGTGCCGGAACTGGAAGAGTTGCCGGTATTTTCCGGTGGTCTGGTTGGCTATTTCGGCTATGAGACGGTGGAGCTGGCGGAGCCGCGTCTGGCTGGCCATGACAAGCTCGACGAGATGGGCACGGACGATATCGTGCTGCTGCTGGCCGAGGAGTTGGCGGTCTTTGACGCCCTGGAGGGGCGCTTGTGGCTGATCGTGAACGTCGATCCGGCCGAGCCGGGCGCCTGGGAGCAGTCCCAGCGAAGGCTGGATCAGCTCGAGCACCGCTTGCGTGCAGGCAGTACGGGCTATGGGCTGGCGGTTGCCGGTGCCGCGGTGTCCGAGTCGGATTTTCGCTATGGATTCGATAAGAGCGACTTTATTGATGCGGTGCGGCGCAGTCAGGAATACATCCTGGCCGGTGATATTTTCCAGGTGGTTCTGTCCCAGCGCATGAGCGTACCTTTTCAGGCCCGGCCATTGGATGTCTATCGTGCCTTGCGCGTGCTGAACCCTTCGCCCTACATGTACTTCATTGATTTGGGTGATACGCAGATTGTGGGTTCCTCACCGGAAGTGCTGGTGCGTGTCCAGCAGCGGCGCATGACCGTCCGGCCGATTGCCGGAACCCGTTGGCGTGGCGCCACGGTTGCGGAAGATCAGGCGCTGGCCGAAGAACTGCTGAATGACCCCAAGGAATGTGCCGAGCACCTGATGCTGGTTGATCTGGGGCGTAACGATGTGGGCCGGGTAGCGGCCACCGGCACGGTCAGCCTGACCGACAATATGATCATCGAGCGCTACTCACATGTGATGCACATCGTGTCGCAGGTAGAGGGTGACCTGGCGCCGGACTGCAATACCATGGATGCGGTGCGGGCAGCTTTTCCCGCTGGCACGCTGTCCGGTGCGCCCAAAATCCGCGCCATGGAAATCATCAACGAGCTGGAGCCGGTGAAGCGCAATATCTACGCCGGCGCGGTGGGCTATTTGAGCTGGCATGACGATACGGATCTGGCCATTGCCATTCGCACCGCGGTGATTCGCGATGGGCAGCTGCATGTGCAGGCCGGTGCCGGCATTGTGGCTGACTCGGATCCGGAGCAGGAATGGGAAGAATGTATGAACAAGGGCCGGGCCCTGCTCACCGCCGTGGATAAGGCCTCGCGCGGGCTCTAGGTCGCCCCCTGGGGAACCAAACTCATGAGCGAATTTCAGCACAGCTACCGTGATTTGCCCGAGGCGCTGCATGCGCAGGCGCCGTTGCGGGGTTTCTCCGCACCGGAATTACTGGCCTGGAACCAGCCGCTGGCGACGCAGCTAGGTCTGGAGTGGGACGCTCAGGATCCAGCGCAGCTGGCACGCTGGCTGTCCGGCACGGAATCCCTACCGGGTACGGCACCGCTGGCTCAGGCCTATGCCGGGCACCAGTTCGGGCAGTTTGTTCCGCAGCTGGGTGACGGTCGGGCCATGCTGCTGGGAGAGTTGGTGGATGCGCAGGGGCGGCGCTGGGATCTGCAGCTGAAAGGGGCCGGACGCACGCCCTGGTCGCGGGGCGGCGATGGCCTGTCGTCTCTGGGTCCGGTCCTGCGCGAGTTTCTGCTCAGTGAAGCCATGCATAGGCTCGGCGTGCCTACCACGCGCGCCTTGGCGGCCGTGGTCACGGGCGAGGAGGTGTTCCGGCGCCAGGCCGAGCCCGGCGGCGTGCTGACGCGTGTGGCCGCCAGTCATCTGCGTATCGGAACCTTTCAGTATCTCGCTGCCCGCGGTGATCAGGCCAGCCTGAAGGCGCTGGCCGACTACGCCATTGCGCGTCACGATCCCGACGCCGCAGCAGCGCAGCGCCCCTATCTGGCGCTGTTCGAGGGCGTGGTGGAACGCCAGGCAAGACTGGTGGCCCACTGGCTGTCCCTGGGCTTTATTCACGGCGTCATGAACACCGATAACACGTCCATCTCGGGCGAGACACTGGACTACGGACCCTGCGCCTTCATGGATGAGTACCGCGCGCTCAAGGTGTTCAGCTCCATTGATCAGAATGGGCGCTATGCCTATGCAAACCAGGCGCCGATCGTGCACTGGAACCTGGCCCGGCTGGCTGAATGTCTGCTGGTGCTGGATCCGGAGCTGGACGGCTTTCAAAACGCGTTGGATCGTACCCCGGAGCTGATTCAGGAGCATCGCCTGGCGCTTATGCGGCCGAAGCTGGGCCTCGCTACGGCGCAGGCGGACGACGCCACGCTGGTCGACACGCTGCTGCAGGCGCTTGAGGCCGGGGAGGCGGACTTTACCCTGAGCTTCCGGGAGTTGAGCGGTCATTTGCACGCGCCCGATAAGGCCTGGGGTGAGTTTGGCCCCCGCTGGCAGCAGCGTCTGCAGGCAGAGGGGCGAAATCTGGCGCAGGTGCGCGCGTGCATGGACTCGGTGAACCCGCTCTATATCCCCCGTAATCACCAGGTCGAACGCGCTATTCAGGCGGCTTTCGCGGGCGATTACAAGGTTTTCGACGAGCTGCGTGCCGTGCTTGAAAGCCCCTTTGATGTGCAGCCGGGCCGGGAAGACTATGCGCTGGCGCCGGCCAGGGAAGAGCGTGTCACGCAGACGTTTTGCGGTACCTAGAAGGTGCTTTCCTGTCAGGTATCAGACGGCTACCGGCCTCCTGCGCGCGGCGCGCAGACCAAGCAGACCCACAAGCAGCGCCAGTAGCCCACTGCCCAGCCCGAGGATGCCGGGCACGGCGGTCATGCCTCCGCGGTGATGGCTGGGGTCCTGTGCGCTGATCTCGTTGCCATCGGGCGTTTCCGCCGTGGTCGTTCCCACATTTCGATATTGGCCGTCTGTGACACGGGTTTGGCCCGAGCAGGTCTCGCTGGTGCCGGGCAGCAGCAGGGGAATCGGATTGCCGGACAGGCAGCTGATGCTCACGCCCTGATCGTCCTCCAGCCTTACGTTGCGCAGCGGTTGCGCACTGCTATTGCTGACGGTGTAGGTGAACTGGGCCACCGACCCAATAGGTAGTAGGGGGCCCGGTGGCGCATCGGCATCCTGACCATTGGTCGCTTTTTCCAGCGTGATTAGGGTTGGACCAGGTATTGGGCCAGTCACACCGGTAGGTGCGAAACCGAAGTGATGACTGGGGTCTTCGGCGACCACCGTGGTGCCAAAGGCTCCGATGCCCGTGGCGGTGCCGAGATTGACATATTGGCCGCGGGTGACAATACCGCTGGCTGAGCAGATGGCGCTGGCACCGACGGGTAGTTGCTGTATCGGATTGCCACCAGGGCAGTTCACCACCAGGCCCTGATCATCAATGACGCCAACATTGCTCAGCGTGACGTTGCCGGTGTTGGTGACGACATAGGTAAAGGTCACCGTCGAGCCAATCAATAGCAGCGGCCCCGGCGCGGCATCTGCATCTTCGCCGTCAGTCAGTTTCTCAATGCTGATAGCCGGCTGGCTAGCGCCGCCGAAGTAGTGCGAGGGATCTTCTGCCTCGACCTCCTCCGTTATGCCGTTCACATCGACAGAGACGGCCTTGGCGGTTGCCAAATTGCGGTACTGGCCGGCCTGTGCGGTACCGGAGGCCGTGAACAGCCAGGTCTCATTGCTATCCAGCAGGTTGTTACCGTTATCGTCGCCGCTGGTGTAAGCCGGCACGACGCCCTGGTCATCGGTCACGGTCAGGCCCTGCAGCGGTGCGTTACCGTTGTTGCTTACAGCGTAGGTCCAGTTTACCGGCGCGCCAATGGCCAGAGCTGGGCCCGGCGGCAAGTCAGCATCTACCGTGTTCGTGGACTTCTCCAGGGTGATGTCATCAATGATGCCCAGATAATGGGAGGGATCCGTGTCGCTAACGTTTTGACCCAGCGGATCCGTAGCGCTGACCGATCCTAGGTTGGCGTAGGCGCCGGGCGTGGCGACGCCCGTGGCTTCAAACAGCCAGTATTCGCCAACATCCAGTTGGCCATTACCGTTGCTGTCGCCGCTGGTCAGGACGGGAACCAGGCCCTGATCGTCAGTGACGGCCACGTTGCTCAGCGGTTCGTTTCCGGTGTTACCCACCAGATAGCCCCAGACCACCAAGCTGCCAGGGTTCACCAGCACCGCATCAGCGGGCGTGTCCGCGTCAATGCCATCCGTAAACTTTTCCAGCGTGATGCCTGGCGCTGCTCCGAAATAATGGGAAGGATCAGTCGCGGCCACCAGCCCGCCATCGGGATCACCACTAATGGCATTGACCGGCCGGGCTAGGGCAACACCGAGATTACTGTACTGACCGGCAATAGCGGTGCCGCTGGCGCTGCAGGTCAGGCTGGCACCGGGTTGCATTTGGCTGATACCCGGTGGGCAGACAATAGCGTTGGAGGGAAGCTCAGAGTCCAGCACCAGTTGCACGTTTAGGGCCACATTACCGCTATTGCTCAGCTGAAAGTCCCAAACCACCGGATCGCCAACCGGTATGAAGGGGCCGGTGGGGGTATCTGCGTCGGCGCCGTTAGTGCTTTTCTCCAGCGTCAGTTCCGGTGCGGTGCCGAAATAGTGGGAAGGATCGCTGGCACTTACGCTCGCGCCACCCAGCGCGCTGATGGCTTGTGCCGTCCCCAGATTGCTGTACTGCCCGGCCAGGGCCAGTTCCTGAGCGCTGCAACTGGCGCTCTGGCCCACTCGCAGCACGCCGCCCGGGCAGCTGATGGGGCCGAGCTGATCATCGCTTACGCTCCAGCTACTGAGATCTGTGTTACCACTATTGGTGACCGTGTAACGCCAGATCACGGGGCTGCCCTCCGCCAGCAGCGGGCCGGGCGCGGTGTCGGCATCAATGCCGTTCGTGGTTTTCTCAAGGCTTATGGCAGGTGCAGCGCCGAAGTAATGCGACGGGTCCTCATCGCGAACGGTTTCGATCAGGCCCTGCCCCGTGGCTATGCCGCGATTGACATACTGGCCGGACTGCGCGCTGCCGCTGGCAGTGAAAAGCCATGCCTCTCCGGGTTCCAGAACCAAATTGCCATTGCTATCGCCACTCTGGAAGACGGGCGTCACGGTTGGGTCGTCGTCAGTGACCTGAATGTTGGTGAGGGCCTCGGTACCGGTATTCGTGACCAGATAGCGCCAGCTTACTGCGGCGCCAACAGCCAGCGCTGGGCCGGGAATCTGATCCGCATCGTCGCCGTTGGTGCTCTTTTCGATTTTGATACCGGGTTCGACCTCCAGATAGTGCGATCGGTCCGAGGCACTCACTGTCAGGCCGGTGCTGTCGGTAGCGGTAACGTTGGCCAGATTCGCATATTGGCCGGTAAACCGATCTCCGTTGGGTGTGACGCCGGCGGTGCCGGATGCAGAGCAGCTCATGCTTTCGCCCTGTTGCAGGCTGCTACCTGGGCAGCTTACCGAGACCAGTTGGCCGGCAAATAGCGCTGGTAATTCCACCTCATCGGTCACCTGTATGTTGTCAAGCCGCGTATTGCCAGTATTGGTGACCAAGTAGGTCCAAAGCACCGTGTCATCCCGCGGAATACTCGGCCCGGTGGGCGTATCCGCATCCTGCCCGTCCGTATATTTCTCCAGCGTGATGGCTGGCGCAGGCTCGGCGAGATTGACCAGCTTGCAGGTGACAATAGACTCAGGCTCGATCACGGTGCTGAAGCTGCCATCGCTTACGCTGGTGAGTGGCAGTGGTGCGTCGGCCGAGTCGGGGGTCCGGAAGGTGCAAGCCGTTTGGGTGGGATCATTGATAAAGCCCGCCTGTGGCGTCTCAATGGCCGTGAAGCCCGAGTTGCCGACCTCGCTGGACCGGGCCTGTGATCTGCTCGAGCAGAGCCAGCT
>JABSSV010000246.1 GCA_013213875.1 Lysobacterales bacterium | reverse complement strand
TTATCAGTTCCATCACCCAGCCATTCTGCGGCGACTGTACCCGGGCCCGGGTCACCGCGGACGGTAATCTGTACAGCTGCCTGTTTGCCCACCGTGGGGCGGCACTGCGGCCCCTGCTGCGGCAGCGCAGCACCGATGATGCGCTTGAGGCGTTCCTGCGCGGCCAGTGGCAGGCGCGGGAGGATCGCTACAGTGAGCTGCGCACTAGCGATGATGGGGAGTCGCCGCGCGTAGAAATGTTTCGCATGGGGGGCTGATGAAGACGGTAAACGTTCGCTACTTTGCTGCGTTCCGGGATGCCACCGGCGTTGGTTCCGAATCTGTTGAGACGGGCGCGGAAACGCTTCGCGCCTTGTTTCGTGAATGCGCCGAACGGCATGACGCATTGTTCGAGGAACAGGCCGCCCTGGTAGCCGTAAACGACGAGATGGCCGATTGGGAAGCCGGCTTTGCCAGTGCCGACGAAGTGCTGTTCTTTCCGCCGGTGGCGGGCGGATGAGTTTCTCTGTCGCCAGCGCTCCGATCGATCTGCACCGGTTTCGCCAATCGCTGGAGGACCACCGCTGCGGTGGCGTGGTGTTTTTTGAAGGGCGTGTGCGCGATCACAATGAAGGGCGCGGCGTTGAGCGCCTGGAGTACGAGGTGTATCACCCGCTAGCGCGCAGCGAAGGTGAGCGCGTTATGGACGAGGCGCGACAGCGGTGGGCCTTTCACCGGGCGGCCTGTGTTCACCGTGAAGGCATGCTTGAGCTGGGCGATATGGCAGTTATTGTCGGCGTGGCCTCAGCGCATCGTGACGAGGCCTTTCAGGCCGCCCGCTACATCATTGATGAGATCAAAGTGCGTCTGCCGATCTGGAAGCGCGAGCACTATCTTGATGGCGAACGCAGCTGGGTGAACTGTGAGCGCTGCGCCCAGCATGGGCACCATCACTCACACGGTTAGGTTGGCCGGCCTCACTGAAGGCCCAGTATGGATTGCGCTGTCGCATCCAAGCCTTGCGGATGCACCCATTCCCCCTGCTTGCCGCCGCTCTTGTAGAGCAGGCGCGTGTCTTCCAGACTGAGCGCGGCATTCACCGGCTTACAAAGGTCCCAGATCGTGAGCAGTGCGACCTGCAAGCCCGTGAGCGCCTCCATCTCAACGCCGGTCTGGGCCGCGATCTCCGCCAGCACATAGACGCGTACCGCTGAACGTTCCGGCACCATGGCGCAATGCAGCGCGACACGGTTCAGGGCGATGGGGTGGCACAGTGGCAGCAGTTGGGGTGTTAACTTTGCCGCCTGCATGCCCGCGATTTCCGCCATGGGCCTGGGGTCACCCTTTGGCAGTTGGTCTGCTTCCAGCGCGGCATAGGCCTCTGGCCCCAACTGAATCTCACCGGCAGCGAGCGCTCTGCGGCTGGTGACCGGTTTCTGTGAGACATCCGCCATGGCGAAGTCCTTGCGCGGCGTAGCTGATCTGGTCATGACGTGCTGGGTCCTTTTCTTACGCGGATAGTCCAACCATCGTCAAAGGCTTCGCAGGCCAGAAACTCATGCTTTCGACGCAGGCACCAGGCCTCAAAGTCAATCGGTGCTGCCGGGTCGGTGGCCTGCACCGACAGAATCGCTCCGGCCGAGAGCTGTCGAATGGCAAGTTCGGCGAGGCGGATAGGTTCCGGGCACAGCAGTCCGCGCGCGTCGAGTAGCTGG
>JABSSV010000245.1 GCA_013213875.1 Lysobacterales bacterium | reverse complement strand
TGAACAGTAGCAGGGATAGCGTCAGGGTTCCGACGGCAAGTTGGGCTAACTTCGGCAAGCGAAGCTTGCCGTCAAGCGGCCCGAACCCGATCAGGCAAACCGCGAGTGCGAGTGGCGGGATGATGGGGAAGAACTTTTTTCGCAGCAGTACGATGAACAGTGCCAGCACCGTCATTAGTAGCAGGTAAGCAAGGCGCTGCTTTTTCCCGATTCCCAGGGCAAAAACGCCGAAAAACACGAGGTAGGCGCTCAGAAGCCAAACATCCTTCAGAAGAAGGGCCTGGTAGTTCAGGCAGAACGGTGATGCTGCTGCCAGAAATAGCAAAAGTGCCAACCACCAGGGCGTTTCCCGGTTTCTCAGCAGCGCTCGAAGGAGCAGGTGCACACCCAGCCAGTAGCTACCTACTTGGAGCGCAAAAATTGTGCTCAGCGAGGGGTCAAAGCGAAAAATGATGCGCAAGCCATAGCCGATGATGGGCGGCCATACGGCGCCGAAGTCGTCCCGGATGGCGTTGAGCACCTTGGCGGATGTATCTGGATAGAGCGTTCCCGGAAACAGGCCGACAAAAAAGCACCCGGAAAAAAGCAAAACGGCACCGAAAAAAAGCCAGTCCCGCGCCTTCCAGGCGCCGTCATCATCGAGCCGTATGGGTTCCCTGATTGTCACGACGGGTTTTGCCAGAGGCGGATCCCGCCCAGAATGCCAGCAACGTTTTTGACCCGTTGCACCTTGGCGGGCAGGGCACCCGGTAAGTGGCGAGCGTTGCCGCCACCGATATAAAGCACGCGGGGATTCCAGATGGGCAGTATGGTGTCGATGGCTCGCTGTAGCCAGCCTTGCCAGGCCTCCAGGCCCAGTCGGTCCAGGGCGGCCTGGCCCAGTAGTTCTTCGTAGCTCTGACCCTCAGCCAGCGGGTGGTGACCCAGTTCCAGGTTGGGTACGAGCTTGCCATCGCTAAAGATGGCGGCACCCATGCCCGTGCCCAGGGTAATCATCATCTCTACCCCCAGACCCTCGATGGCACCATAGCCCTGAATATCGGCATCGTTGGCGGCGCGGCACGGCTTGCCGGTGAGATCGCTGACAGCCTGCGCCAGGGGCATGCCGGCCCAGGTGCCATCCAGATTGACACCGGTGCGCACGACGCCCTGGTCCACCACGCCGGGAAAGCCGACCGATACGCGGTCAAAGCTTCCCATCTCTCCGGCCAGTTGGGCAATGGTTTCCAGAACGGCCTGCGGACTTGCGGGCCTTGGCGTTGCCAGGCGCTGACGTTCCACAAGCGGCGTGCCCTCAGGGTCCAGCACCATGCTCTTGATGCCGGAGCCGCCAATATCAATGCACAGGGTTCTTGGACGGTTGGTGGTCATGGTTCCAAAGGGCAGGGCGAACGGCGCCACCATACCGCAAGCCTGCGAGGAACACACGCGGCGATTGCGGCCAAGCCAATTCAGCGCTGGTTCAGCGAGCGCTGCGTAAGTTAAACACTCTGTTCTGAAGTGGCCTGTTGCTGCGGGTCGGAGATGTCCATATGCCTGTGCAGAAATGTGAATGTGATCGCTCGGTTCCCACGCGTTGGCCGGGGCTTTTTGCGCGCTGCACGCTGTGCGGCCGGCCTCGTGATAAGCGCTTGAAACGTCTGACGCAGGTGCTTGAGGTGCTGGCGCTGGTGGCCTGGCTGGCCGCCGGCCTGCACGTGCTCCTGTAGCCTCGCTGTTGGGTCTGACGAGCCAGTTCCCGTGCCATGACGGCCATCGCTTTTATTAGCCCGCTCGGCGGCGTACAATAGCGTCATGTTGAAGCCGACACGAACTTCCACCGGATAAGCGGAGCCGCTCATGGCGAGTCCCGAAGGGCGCCGTGGGCGCCTTTCTTGCATTTGGGGCCGGTGAAAAGGTCTCGTGATGAATGAGCACAAAGGGAACGCGTCATGCCCGTGATTACCCTGCCAGATGGCAGTGAGCGAAAATTTGAGCAGCCCGTCAGCGTCATGGACGTGGCGGCGGATATCGGCCCCGGACTGGCCAAGGCCACGCTGGCGGGCGCCGTAGACGGGACCGTGGTGGATGCCGCGCATCTCATGGAACAGGATGCGGAGCTGCGCATTATTACCGCCCGTGACAGTGAGGGGCTGGAGATCATCCGCCACTCCACAGCGCACCTGCTCGCGCAGGCGGTCAAGCGCCTGTTTCCGGAAGCGCAGGTCACCATCGGTCCGGTGATTGATGATGGTTTCTACTATGACTTTGCCTATGAGCCGGGTTTCAAGCCGGAGGATATTGACCACATCGCCACGGAGATGCGGCGCCTGGTCAAGGACGCGATTCCCGTAACGCGTGAGGTCATGGAGCGCGGGCCTGCGATCCAGTTTTTCGAGCAGGAAGGGGAAGCCTACAAGGCCGAGATTATTCGGGACCTGCCTGAAGACGAAACGCTCTCGCTTTATCGCCAGGGCGACTTTATTGATCTTTGCCGCGGGCCGCATGTGCCCAACACCCGTCATCTCGGGCACTTCAAGCTGACCAAATTGGCCGGCGCCTACTGGCGCGGCAACAGCGATAACGAGATGCTGCAGCGCGTCTACGGAACCGCCTGGGCCAACAAGCAGGATCTGAAGGACTATCTGCATCGGATCGAAGAGGCGGAAAAGCGTGATCACCGCCGTCTGGGCAAGCAATTGGACCTGTTCCACTTCCAAGAAGAGGCGCCGGGCATGGTGTTCTGGCACCCCAATGGCTGGACCATTTATACCGAGGTGCAAAACTACATTCGTGAACGACTGCGCAACGCGGGTTACGGTGAGATCAACACGCCGCAGGTGGTTGATATCAGCTTGTGGGAAAAATCCGGGCACGCGGCCAAATACAGTGAGAACATGTTTCTGACTGACAGCGAGTCGCGTCAGTATGCCATCAAGCCCATGAACTGCCCCTGCCACGTGCAGGTATTCAATCAGGGTCTGCACAGCTACCGCGATTTGCCGATACGCTTTGCAGAATTCGGGTCCTGCCATCGCAATGAGGCGTCCGGTGCCCTGCATGGACTCATGCGTGTGCGCGGCTTTACCCAGGATGATGCCCATATCTTCTGCACGCCGGACCAGGTGCAATCGGAGGCCAGCGCCTTTATCGAGCTGCTGTTTTCCGTCTATCGGGACTTCGGTTTTGAAGAGGTTCAGGTTGAACTCAGCACGCGGCCGGAAAACCGCATTGGCGATGATGCGCTGTGGGATAAGGCCGAGGGTGCATTGGAAGCGGCACTGGATGCGGCTGACATGGACTGGCAGCTCAACCCCGGCGATGGTGCTTTCTACGGGCCGAAGATTGATTTCTCCCTGAAGGATACGCTGGGGCGCGTATGGCAATGTGGGACCCT
>JABSSV010000244.1 GCA_013213875.1 Lysobacterales bacterium | reverse complement strand
GGTTCAGTGACGATACGCCCGCGCGCTTTGAGGCCTATGGCTGGCAGGTGATCCGCCACGTGGATGGACATGATCCGCAGGAGATTCAGCAGGCAATCGAAACAGCCAAGGCGGAAACCGAGCGCCCCACGTTGATCTGCTGTCGTACGGTCATCGGGTTTGGCTCACCCAACAAGCAGGGCACGGCCTCCTCGCACGGAGCGCCCCTGGGTGATGAGGAAATTGCCCTGACGCGGGCGGCTTTGGGCTGGGACCACGAGCCCTTTCAAATACCGCAGGACCACATGGAGGCCTGGGACGCAAAGGCGGCTGGTGCCGCTGCAGACTCGGCCTGGTGTGAGGCCATGGACGCCTACCGCAGCGCCTACCCGGAAGAAGCGGCTGAATTTGAGCGCCGCATGAATGGCGATTTGCCGGCCGACTGGGCCGAGCACACGGACGCGGTCATTGCCGAGTTGCAGGCGGCCGGTGATGATGTGGCAACGCGCAAGTCCTCCCAGCTGGCGCTGGATGCCTTCGGCCCTCTGCTGCCCGAGTTGATTGGTGGTTCCGCAGACCTGGCCGGCTCCAACAACACGATCTGGAAGGGCAGCGTGGACGTCATGGACGGCACGCGTGACGGCAACTACGTCTATTTCGGCGTGCGCGAATTTGGCATGACGGCCATCTGTAACGGTCTTGGCCTGCACGGAGGGTTCGTACCCTACAACGCAACATTTCTGGTGTTTTCCGACTATGCGCGCAACGGTGTGCGCATGTCGGCACTAATCCCGGCTCACAATATTCACGTTTACACCCATGATTCCATTGGCCTCGGCGAAGATGGGCCGACGCATCAACCGGTTGAGCACGTGGCGAGTCTGCGGCTGATACCCAACCTGTCTGTCTGGCGTCCCTGTGATTCGGTGGAAACGGCGGTGGCCTGGAAAGTGGCCCTGGAAGAGCGCACGGCGCCCCACGCGCTGGTGCTGACTCGTCAGGGCTTGCCCAAGCAGGCCCGTGATGCGGCGACCGTGGGCGAGATTCAACGTGGTGCCTACATTCTGCGTGGCACGGACAGCACGCCGGATGCGGTGATTATTGCTACCGGCTCGGAGGTCAAGCTGGCCATGGAGGCGGCTGAGCGGCTGGAGTCCGAGGGCACGTCCGTGCGGGTGGTTTCCATGCCCAATACGGGGCGCTTTCTGGCCCAGGATGAGGAATATCGAAACTATATTCTGCCGCCGGCCATTGCCGCCCGGGTGGCTGTGGAAGCGGGTGTCACGTCCTACTGGCGTGGTTTCGTTGGCGATCGCGGTAAGGTGATCGGCGTGGATCAATTTGGCGCATCGGCACCGGCCGGCGTGCTGTTCAAACACTACGGGCTGACCGTGGACGCTGTCTGTGACGCCGTTCGCGACACCCTGAATTCTGACTAACAGAGGAGCAAGACCATGGCAGTGAAAGTCGCCATCAACGGCTACGGCCGCATCGGCCGCAACATCATGCGTGCTGTGTACGAATATGGCCGTACCGACGAGATCCAGATTGTTGCGATTAACGACCTGGGTGATGCGGAAACCAACGCACATCTGACCCAGTACGACACGGCGCATGGCAAGTTCCCCGGCGAGGTGTCCGTCGATAATGGCGATCTGATCGTCAACGGCGACCGCATCAAGGTCTACGCAGAGCGCGATCCGGCCAAACTGCCCTGGGCTGAACTCGGTGTGGAAGTGGTGCACGAATGCACCGGCTTTTTCCGTAGCAAGGAAACGGCGGGCGCCCATCTGTCTGCCGGCGCGAAAAAGGTGATCGTGTCCGCACCGGGCCAGAACGTGGACAACACCGTGGTCTTTGGTGTCAACGACAGCTCGCTGCGTGCCAGCGATGAGGTGATCTCCAACGCCTCCTGCACCACCAACTGTCTGGCCCCGCTGGCCAAGGTGCTACACGACGCGATCGGCATCGAGAAAGGCCTGATGACCACGATTCATGCCTACACCAATGATCAGGTGCTGACCGACGTATTCCACAGCGATCTGCGCCGGGCGCGTTCTGCAACCGGTAGCCAGATTCCCACCAAGACGGGTGCTGCTGCGGCCGTGGGCCTGGTGCTGCCGGAACTGAACGGCAAGCTGGACGGCTTCTCCATGCGCGTGCCGACCATTAATGTGTCGGTGGTCGATTTGAGTTTTGTTGCCAGCCGTGACACCACGGTGGAAGAGGTCAACAGCGTGGTGAAGGCCGCCGCTGAGGGTGAACTCAAGGGTGTGCTCGGCTACAACGCCAAGCCCCTGGTCTCTATCGACTTCAACCACGACCCTCATTCTTCCGTCTTCGATGCCGGCCTGACCCGCGTGATGGAAGGAAATCTGGTCAAAGTCCTGAGCTGGTACGACAATGAGTGGGGCTTCAGCAACCGCATGCTGGATACCACCCTGGCGCTGGTTAAGGCCTGATTGAAAGCCGCCCCGGCAGCACGCCGGGGCGCATGCACCACCGGAGCCGCACCATGTATTGCCTGCATATGACCGATCTGGACCTGTCGCACAAGCGGGTTCTTATGCGTGAAGATTTGAACGTGCCGATTCGTGACGGCGCGATCACCTCTGATGCGCGCATCCGCGCTGCGGTGCCTTCTATCCAGCAGGTTCTGGAGCAGCCGGGGGCTTCCGTATTGCTCATGTCCCATCTCGGGCGTCCGACGGAGGGGCAATTCGAATCGCAGTTTTCCCTGGCGCCGGTGGCTGAGCGCCTGACGGAGCTGCTGCAGCGACCCGTGCGGCTGGAGCGGGATTGGCTGGATGGCGTTGAGATGGAAGCGGGCGCTGTGGTTCTGTGTGAAAACGTGCGCTTCAATCCCGGCGAGAAAGCCAACGATGTGGAACTGAGTAAAAAAATGGCGGCCCTGTGCGATGTGTTCGTGATGGACGCCTTCGGTACTGCGCATCGGGCCCAGGCCTCCACCGAGGGCGTTGCACGCTATGCGCCCGAGGCCTGTGCCGGACCACTGCTGGTACGGGAAATTGAGACCTTGAAGGCGGCTCTGGAAGCGCCGGAAAAACCGCTGCTGGCGATTGTTGGTGGGTCCAAGGTTTCCTCCAAGCTAACGGTGATCGAGGCCTTGCTGCAGCGCTGCGATCAACTGATTGTCGGTGGCGGCATTGCCAACACCTTTATTGCTGCGGCGGGTCATGAAGTGGGTCAGTCGCTTTATGAGCCGGATCTGATTCCGGAAGCGCAGCGGCTGATTCGCCTGGCCCATGAGCAAGGCGGGCACATTCCCATTCCTAAGGACGTGCGCGTGGCAAAATCCTTCAGCGCGGAAGCGCCGGCGCTGGTGCGTCGCCTCGATGAGGTGCAGCCGGATGAGATGATTCTGGATATTGGTCCGCTGGCGGCCGCGGACTACGCAGATATCATCTGGGGCGCCGGCACCGTGATCTGGAATGGTCCCGTGGGCGTCTTTGAGTTCGATGCGTTCCGGCCCGGCACCCAGGCCGTATCCGAGGCCATTGCCGATTCCAACTGTTTTAGCATTGCCGGCGGTGGTGACACCCTGGCAGCTATTGGCCTATTTAATATTGCGGATCAGGTCAGCTACATATCCACCGGTGGCGGGGCCTTTCTGGAATATGTGGAAGGGAAGACCCTGCCCGCCGTCGCGATTCTCGAAGAGCGCGCCAAAGGCTAGCTCAAGCCCTAGCGGCGGCCGATGTTGGTGCTGCCGAGAAGCGCGCCCAGGCGCAGGAAAATCAGACCGCTGCGTTCTTCATTCCAGCCCCAGCCCAGATAGAGCGGGCCCAGGGGTGTGTCGTAGGCGAAATACACGCTGCCGTTCAATATGCCGTCATCAAACAGATCGCCGCGCCGATCCGCTGCGCGTCCGTATTCAATGGAGCCGCCCAGGTAACCGGGTAAGTAGCCACTGTCCAGGACTTGATAGCGGTAGCCCAGGCCGACCATGCCGTAGTGCTGACCCACCAGCTCGTTGGGTTCGAAGCCCGACATGTTCAGGAAACCGCCGCCGGTAAACAGGGCATAGAGCGGCGCCCGTTTGTCCGTGGTGGTGTTGTAGCGGCCAAAGGCAAGCACGTTGTGTCGTCCCAGGGTTTTGCTGGTGAATAGCTGGGACCGAAACTGCGAAAACTCCGTATCGGCTCCCAGTGCGTCGTCGGAAATGGAGTATTCCAGCCGCAGCAGGGAACCGCTGCGGGGCAGGAAGAGATCGTCCAGTCGGTCTAGGAGCAGGCTCGCCTGCCATTCACCGCCGCGAAAGGGCTCCTTCAAACGCTCCGGACCCACGACAACTTTCGTATCGCCGCGGAAGGTTTCCGCACCCAGACTGATGTTGGCGTAGCGCCCGATATTCCAGCCGAGAAAAAACCCGATGCCGTAGTCGCTGACCTCCGCGGTGGCCAGCGAGCGGCCGTTTTGGTCATAGACAATCACATCCCGTCGTGAGGCGGAGATTACCGGGTTCAAACTCCAGCGCTGCCCATCGTCCAGGTATTTGTAAACGTCAGCAAGCAGACCAAGATCATTACCCACCTGCACGGCGGTCCTGAATTCAGAGCCGCGACCGTCTAGGTCGGTCTTCAGATAGCCCGCCTGCAAATTGATGGAGGTGCCGCGGCTGTCGCCGGAAAGGGTCAGTCCGGTCTCAATAAAATCGGCGCCGCGATCATCCTGCTCCACGGTGATTTCCAGTCCGATTTCCGGACCATCTTCCACCACCTCGTAGCGCGCTACGCGCAGGAATCCGAGACCATAGATGCGGCGTAAATCGTCTTCCAGCTGCGCAATGTCCAGCTGTTCCCCCGGTTGAATGCTGATGTAGTTCTTGAGCACCGCATCATCGAAGCGCGAGCGGTTGTTCAAGCGCACGAAATCCACACGCGGTGGTCCGCTGACACAGCCCTGGACCGCAGCGCGATAGGCGCGGTAGTCAGCCTCACTCAGCGCCAGCGGCGCCAGTTGCTCCGCCTGCGCCATGGTGGCTGCATAGCCAAGCGGTATGGCGACATCAAAACGGTCAAAACTCGCTGAGTTCACTTCGTTGCCGAGCGCGGGACGCAGCAGCACATCGCCGGGCAGCAACGCCTCAATCTGCTCGCGCGTATTTTGCACAATGGCCAGGCTGGTCATCTGCTCCAGCACGTTCAACACATTGGTGATGTTGGGCGCATCCCGGAGCGGTGTGCCCACATCGACCGCAATGACCTTGTCCGCGCCCATGGCACGCACCACATCAACGGGCAGGTTGCGTACCAGACCACCATCAACCAGCAGACGGTCATCGCTAAGCACGGGATCAAACGCTCCCGGAACCGACATGCTGGCGCGCATGGCATCGGACAGGGAGCCCCGGGTCATCAGGACCATCTCACCGGTAACGATATCCGTGGTGACGGCCTTGAAGGGAATGGGAAGCTGCTCAAAGCGATCAACATGGACGCGCTGAGAGGTGAGGTTTTCCATCAGCAGGAGAATTTTCTGCCCGCCGACAAAGCCGGAGGGAAGGAGCTTGTTGTCCCGGCCTACGCCCAGTTTGGGTCCGTAGAGGCCGATGGCATCGACCCGCTTGCGCCGCGCGGGCTGGTCTTTACGATCGGTCTCGTCGTCAAAGACATCATCCCAGTCGATTTTCTCCACCACGCCCTTAATTTCTGCGGGGCTCATGCCGGTGGCCGTCAGGCCACCAATGATCGATCCCATACTGGTACCGGCGACCAGGTCCACAGGCACGCGCAATTCCTCCAGGGCCTGCAGCGCACCGATGTGGGCGTAGCCGCGAGCGCCGCCACCGCCCAGGGCAAGGCCCACGACGGGGCGTTCGAGTTCCTGCAGCGGGCGGCAACTGTCGGCACCTTGTGCCGCTGCGAAAGGTAAGCCAAGCAGCAGCAAACCATGGCAAAGACGGACGCGAAGGGAGCAGGGCTGGGGCATGGCATGACGTCCACGGGACCAGTTTCGATGGTAACAGCCATGCTAAACTCGCGCACACAAAATCCGGCCTGGAATGCGCCGCCGGCGCCTCCTTCGCCACTGTCGCGCCGGCGCCTATTCGAATCAGGTTAATTGCATGCAAAGTCCTCTGATTGTCACCATGGAACTGTCCCTGTATCCGCTTGCGGACCCCGGCGCCGAGGTGCTCGAAGCACCGATCATCGAATTCATACAGGCCCTGCAGCGCTTTGAAGCACTTGAGCTGCGGGTCAACGCCATGAGCACACAGTTGCGTGGACCCTATGGTCAGGTCATGGCCGCGCTCACTGATACGGGCCGGAGCTTGCTGGCCAGAGAGCAACCCTTCGTGCTGGTTAGCAAGTTGATCAATCGTCCCCTGGCGATTGAGGAGGCGCCGCGCCTTGGGTGATTTGCTGGCAACGCTGGGCGCGGGCTGGCGGGCCATGTCCGGCTGGGAGTTGCTGGCTGTGGTGCTGGCGCTGGTCTATCTGCTGGCGGCGATTCGCCAGCGGGTCTGGTGTTGGCCGGCGGCCATTGCTAGCGCGGCCATCTATCTGGTGCTGATGTTTGAGGCGCGGCTATACATGCAGTCCGTGCTGCAGCTTTTTTACATGGCCATGGCGATTTACGGCTGGCGAAACTGGCGGCGTGGCTCGACCACCGGTGAGCTGGCGGTGAGCTCCTGGCGGCTGCGCCAGCACCTGCAGGCCCTGCTGCTGATCGCCCTGACGGGAGTGGCCGGCGGTGCCTTGCTGGCTGCTTATAGTGATGCTGCCTTTCCCTATCTGGATGCGCTGGTCGCCACGGGCGCTATCGTCACCACCTGGATGGTGGCACGCAAGATTCTGCAGAACTGGCACTACTGGTTCGTGATAGACGCCGTGTCTATTTATCTCTACGCGGCGCAGGGTCTCACGCTGACCGCTGCGCTCTTCGTGCTGTACCTGGTGCTGGTGGTGATTGGCTATGGCCAGTGGCGCGCGAGCATGGACAGACATGACTGAAGCAGCGGCGCTGCTGGGTGAGCTGTCGGAACTGGCCGGGGCCACTCTCGGCCCCCGGCTGGGGCGTGGGCCCAGCAGTGACAGCTGGCGCTTGCAGCGGGGTGCGCAAGCGTTGGTGCTGCGCATGGACCGCCCGCTGGTGAAGGCGCTTGGCCTGAGTCGTGCCAATGAAGTCCGCTGTCAGCAACGCGCGGCGCAGCAGCAGCTGGCGCCGCAGCTGGTCTTTGCCGATCCGGAGCGCGGCATTCTCGTCAGCCACTATGTGCCAGAGCCAACGATCCATGCCGAGGCGCGTCGTGCGCCGGCCTATCTAAGGAAGGTCGGCCGCTTGCTGGCTGCCGTGCATGCGATCAAGGCTGCCGATCTTCCGACCATGGATCTGCCCGCCATACTGAATCGCTATGCGACCTGTGCGGGGACGCCGGTGGCGGACCGCCGTGCCCGATCGCTGAGTGATCAGGCCCGTGATCTTTATCGGGATGCGCCCTGGTATTTGTGTCATCACGATCCGCACCTGCTGAATGTCCGGGCCGCTCGATGCCTTATTGACTGGGAATATGCGGCGCTGGGCGACCCCCTGTTTGATCTGGCTGCGCTGTTGGCACAGGAGTCACTGACTGACGAGGCCCGTGCGGCCCTGTTCGAAGGGTGGGGTCAGCCTATTGACGGCCCTCGTCTCGCTGAGTTTTCAGTGCTCTATCAGGGTGTGGCAGAGCTCTGGGAAGCTGCCATTTCCGCCGTCAGTTGACCGTTTACCGAAGTGACTGGCGGCGCTGCCCATTGGCCTTGAACGCAAACCTGCCTATGATTCATCACCCACGCAAGGGAATGTTACGGACCATGAAGAAACTACTGACCTGCCTGCTCCTGCTGCCGCTGCTGGCGACCGCTACTGAGCTGAAGTATCCGCTGGAAGTGACGGCAGACGGCATGGTGCTGACCATCCATCGCCCGGTGATTGATCGCTGGACAGATAGCGCGGTGGTCGAAGGTTGGATTCCCGTTGAGGTGGCGCGCGGCGAGCAGCTGTGGGTTGGGGCCGTGCGCGGCCGCGCCAACAGCACCATTGACCATGACCGGCGCCACGTGACCCTAACCGATCAAGAGGTGCTGGCCACCAACTTTTCCGCCCCCCATGTGCCGGCAGAGGTCGAGGCTCTGGCCCGCCGCGCCGTGCGCGAGGAACCCCAGCAGGTTCTGCTGGATGAGCTGCTGCAGTTGCTGGCAGAGGATTTTGTGCTGCCGCAATCCGACCGCTGGGGTAGTGCGTTTCGTAACGAGCCGCCGCGGATCGTGGTCAGTCAGCAACCGCAGAAACTGCTGCTGATTGACCAACAACCCCTATTGGCGCCCATTAGCGGCACCGGGCTAAAGCGGGTCGTTAATACGGACTGGATGCTGTTCTACGATGACTTCTCGCGCGCCTACTTTGTACTCAATGGATCCGCCTGGCAGCGCAGCACGCTGCTGGCCTCCGGTGCCTGGCAAACGGTCACAGATCTGCCGGAAGACTTTGCGGCCCTGGCGGCCTGGCCTCAACTACAGAACGCCCTGCCGGCCCGGGCACCGCTGGCAGAGCCCGCGTCCCTGCTGGTCAGTCTGGAGGCTACCGAGCTGATCCAGTTGGATGGGCCGCCGCGTCTGCAGGAAATTGAGGCCACCGGTGGACTGAAAGTGGTGAGCAACAGCGAGAGTGACCTGTTCCGCTGGCAGGACCGCTGGTATTTCCTTACTGCCGGGCGCTGGTTTTCCGCGGCCGAGCTGGAGGGTCCCTGGCGCTATGTGCAAACGCTGCCAGAGGCTTTCTCCCTGATTCCAGCCAGTCATGGCCGGGCCTATGTGCGGCAGGCAGTAGCCGGTACCAGCGAGCATCGGGCGGCCTATCTGGAAGCGACTTTGCCGCGCAGCCGGCGTGTGGCAGCCGATAGCCGGCTGGCCGGAACGGTGGGCTTTGTTGGTGCGCCCCGCTTTGAGCCGATTGCGGGAACCGAGCTGGAGCGGGCGGTCAATACGCCTTTTGCTGTGCTACGGCACAACAATTTTTATTACTTGGCCTATGAGGCTGCCTGGTACCGTGCGTCTACGCTGGCCGGGCCCTGGCAGGTGGCGCTGTCGGTTCCCGAGGCCCTGTTTGCCATTCCACCCAGTGATCCGCTCCACTACGTGACCTATCTCCGTCCGGCGGGACAGGCGGAGGGCAGTGGAGAAGCACGCTTTTCCTACACGGCCGGCTATGACGGCATGTACGTCAGTAACCAGCGTGTCGTTTGGGGCACCGGTTGGTCCTACCCATCATGGATGGGCTATCCGGGCGGCAGTCCTGTTTACTGGCGCTGGCCCTGGACCTATGGGCCGGCAGCCTGGGCCAGCCCCTATTTTTACGGCCCCGCTTATTTTCCGCCGCAAACGCTGGAATTGAGTTCCACACCGCAAACCGTCGGCGGTGGCAGACCGGTAGCGCCAGCGAACACAGCCCGGGCCGGCTACGATTACGCGCCACTGCACGCGACCGCGGCTGCCCGCCAGGAGGCCGCCCGTCAGCAAGCCGCCAGGGACCTCTACGCGGCGCCCGATGGGGTGGTCTATCGCCGTGAGGTTGAGGGCTGGTCGCGCCATGAGGACGGCGCCTGGGACACCATGGCAGAGCTGCAGCGCCAGTATGGCGTCGAGGTGCCGAAGACCGGTCAGCCGGAAGGGCGCCAACGGCAGGCTTACCGACAAAATGAGGACGATATCAAGCGCATGGAGCGCTACTATGAGCGTCGTGCCCGGAGCTACGGCATCTATGGCAACGTGTATGTGCGCCAGTAAAGACGGCTGTGCTTTGCGGTGGCGTTATTGGGTGCAAACCCCGCTGGTCGGCGCCGCAGAAGAGATGCGGAGTGTTTCCCGGCGACGCTTTTTTTGTATAGTTAAGGCAGCCTGACAGTTTGCTGCGAACCAACAGGCCGTTCAGCGGTCCGATTCATCATTGGTGTGCATACGCCAAGTCAGTCCCAGCGGTACAACCTGCTCTCGGAGTTACTCTATGAAACGCCTTTATTCTGCTTTGCTTGCCAGCGCGCTGTTGCTTCTGCTCAACGCCTGCGCGTCCGGCCCCACCATCAAGTCCGACTATGATCCCAGTGTGGATTTCAGCCAGTACCGGACCTACAACTTCTTTAAACCCATGGGTATTGAGAATCCGAACTATTCCAGCCTGCTGGGGCAAATGTTCCGCCAGGCCATCTCGCGTGAGATGGAAGCGCGCGGCTACACGCTGTCACCCAATCCCGATCTGCTTATGAACGTGTCCGCGCAGATGCAGGATAAGACCAAGGTCACGACCTACAACGAGCCTTATTACGGTGGCTACTATGGCTATCGAGCAGGTTTCTATGATCCCTGGTATGGCTATGGCGGCGGCACGCGCACGCAGGTCAGCCAGTACACGGAAGGCACGGTGAATATCGATATGGTTGATGCGCAGGAAAAGCGCATGGTTTGGGAAGGTGTCGCCATCGGCCGGGTTGATGGTAGCCGCAGCAATGATGAACTGCGCACGGCGATTGATCAGGGCGTGGCGGAAATGTTCGCCAACTATCCCTTCCGCGCCAGTCCCTGAGGCTGCTACTGACGCAAAAAAGCCCGCGATCGCGGGCTTTTTTTGTGACAGCTTTGCCACGCGCTTGCGCGGCCGTGCGGGTTTGAGTTCAGGGCGCCCCTGCTGGCTCCTCCAAAGTTTCCATCACTTGTTGCAGGGAGAAACTCGCTGCCTTCTGACGTGGGGGATAGTCTTTGAAGGTGCGCAGGAAGTTGCCCACATAGGCCTGCGCGGGCAGCAGCAGATAGATCCGGTCGATCAGCCAGTCGTAGTAGGTATTGGAGGTCAGCTGGGCCCGTTCGAAAGGGTCGCGCCGGAGATTAAAAATCAGCGGTACGCGCAGAGGGACGAAGGGCTCGGCCCAGATTTGTAGGGTGCCTTCCACTCGCTGCTCCATGAAAACGATCTTCCAGTCCTCATAGCGCAGGGCGGTTAGATTACCGTCGTCGGAGAAGTAGAAAATCTCCCGCCGCTCCGAGCGTTCCTCATCACCGGTGAGCAATGGCAGGATGTTGTAACCGTCCAGATGCACCTTATAGCGTCGGCCGAGGGCGGAAGAGCGATAGCCATCCAGCAGATCTGCCTTGATATCGTCCTTGCCCGCCACGGCTGCAAAGGTCGGCAGCCAGTCCATATGGTGCACAATCTCGTTGCTGTAGCTGCCGGCGGGTATTTTGCCCGGCCAGCGTACAAAGGCAGGCACCCGCCAGCCGCCTTCCCAGTTGGTGTTCTTCTCTCCGCGAAACGGTGTCATGCCGGCATCTGGCCAGGTGTTCATATGCGGGCCGTTGTCCGTGGAGTAGAACACGAGCGTGTTGTCGGCAATGCCCAGTTCGTCGAGCTTGTCCAAAAACTCACCGATATGCGCATCGTGTTCCATCATGCCGCAGCTGTACTCGTCGGCAGTGGCATAGCGCTCTTTGCACCAGGCGCGTTTCTCATCACTGACGTGGGTGCGGAAATGCATGCGCGTACCGGACCACCAGATGAAGAACGGCTGGTCCGCTTCATGCTGGCGCTCCATAAACTCCAGGGCCGCGGCAACGGTCTCGTCGTCCACCGTTTCCATACGCTTTTTGGTCAGCGGGCCCGTGTCTTCAATCGTGCCGTCTGCGGACGAGCGAATGACCCCGCGGGGGCCAAATTTCTGTCGGAAGGTGCTGCCATCTGCCATGAGCAGATCGGCCGGATAGTCTTCGTTTTCCGGTTCTTCCTCCGCATTGAGGTGGTAGAGATTGCCGAGAAACTCATCAAAGCCATGATTGGTCGGCAGGTGCTCGTCCCGGTCACCTAGATGATTCTTGCCAAATTGCCCGGTGGCATAACCCAGGTCCTTAAGAATGACTGCAATGGTCGGATCAGCCTCCTGCATGCCTTCCTCGGCACCCGGGAGCCCAACCTTGCTGAGGCCGGTACGAAACACGCTCTGACCCATAATGAAGGACGAGCGGCCGGCGGTGCAGGACTGTTCTCCGTAGTAATCGGAGAAGCTCATGCCCTCGTGACCGATGCGGTCAATATTGGGGGTTTCGACGCCCATCATGCCCCGGTTGTTGTAGGAAATATTCCAGAAGCCGACATCATCGCCCCAGATGACCAGAATATTTGGTTTGTCTGCCGCCAGCGTGGCCTGTGCCGTGGTTAGCATCGGTAGCAGTAGCAATGCAAAAAGGTAGCGTTTCATAGGTCTATGGTTCCCTCGTGTTTTGCTGTTCTCGACTTACAGTGTAGGTCAATAGCAGACTGCAAACGTAATAATTCGGTCACGAGTTGTTGTTAGTCTGCCGGGCGAGCTTGAGCAGCGGACAGAGTTGCCGCTGGCGTTGCGCGCCCCGTGCGCGGGGGCATGCGGCTTTTATCACTGCCACTGGGGTCGTATGATCGGGTCTTGGGGGTCAAATCCATCAGTCACGTGACCGTGGGCGGGGAAGTCATGCAGAAGCGTCAAACCAAAATCATTGCCACCCTGGGGCCGGCCAGCGACGCACCGGAGGTGCTGCGTGAGATGTTCGCGGCCGGGGTAGATGTGTGCCGCATCAATATGTCCCACGGCAAGCCGGAAGACCAGTTGGAAAGAACGCGCCGGGTGCGTGAGGCGGCGGCCCAGGTGGGTAAGGAAGTGGCTATTCTGGTTGACCTGCAGGGCCCGAAGATCCGTCTGGAGACCTTCAGCAACGACCGGATCGAGCTCGCGTCGGGTGATTCTTTCATACTGGATGCCAGCCCTGATCCGAAGCTGGGTAACCAGCAGCGTTGCGGCGTCACCTATAAAGGGCTGGCGGCCGACGTGACGGCTGGTGATCTGCTGCTGCTGGATGATGGCCTGATCACCATGCAGGTGCGGGAAGTGCGGGGCGATCAAATTCACTGTGAGGTGGAAAACGGCGGCACCTTGTCGAGCCGCAAGGGCATCAATCTCAAGGGCGGCGGCCTGTCGATTCCCGGCTTGGCGGAGCGTGACAAGGAGGACATTTTGCGGGCGGCCGAAATGGACGCCGATTATGTGGCCGTGTCATTTCCCCGCAATGCGGAAGATATGCGCAAGGCACGGCGCCTGCTGGACGAGGCCGGGTCCCACGCCCGGCTGATCACCAAAATCGAACGCACGGAAGCGATAGAGAATCTGGCGGAAATTATTGAGGCGTCGCATGCGGCGCTGGTCGCCCGAGGGGATCTGGGCGTGGAGATCGGTGATGCGGAACTGCCGTTTCTGCAGAAGAAAATCATCCGTGACGCGCTACACCAGAACCGCGTGGCCATTACGGCCACGCAGATGATGCAGTCCATGATTGATCATCCGATCCCCACCCGGGCCGAGGTGTTGGATGTTGCCAATGCGGTTATTGATGGTTCCGACGCGGTCATGCTGTCGGCGGAGACGGCGGTGGGCAAGCACCCGGTGGAGGTGGTGAAGGCCATGGTGCGCGTGTGTCTGGGCGCTGAGCGCCATTTGGAAGCGCATCGTGAAAACCAGCAACTGAATGTTCGCTTTCATCGTATCGATCAGGCC
>JABSSV010000243.1 GCA_013213875.1 Lysobacterales bacterium | reverse complement strand
TGGCACCGGAGTTGATTCAGGAGCAGGCCAACGGCTTGGAGATTGCCGCTGCTGCCGCCAAATTACTGGACGACCCGCAGGCCCGCGCGCATATCCAGCAGCGCTTTGCTGCGCTGCACCAGTCACTACGCTGCGATGCCGCAGCCCAGGCCGCGGCGGCTATCAGCACACTGCTCGCGGAGCGTGGCCATGAGCGCTGAGCTTGCGCTTCCAGCCGGTCTGGAGCGCATAGCAGGCGTCGATGAGGCCGGGCGTGGGCCGCTGGCCGGTCCCGTAGTGGTGGCCGCCGTCATCCTGCCGGAGCAGCACGGACTCGCTGGTCTGGATGATTCCAAGAAACTCTCCGAAGCTGATCGCGAAAGCTTGTTTGAACCAATTCAGGCCCGGGCCATGGCCTTCCATATCGAGACGATAGATGTGCATACGATTGAGCAGCGTAACATTCTGGGCGCGACGCTCTGGGGCATGCAGCGCTGCGTGCAGGCCGTTACCGCAGACTACGCGCTCATCGACGGCAATCGTCTCCCGGAATTGCCCTGCCCGGGCCAGGCTTTGGTGGGTGGTGATGGCCGGGTGGCCGCCATTTCTGCGGCCTCGGTGCTGGCCAAGGTGTATCGAGATCAGCTCATGACCCGACTGCATGAGCGCTATCCTGCCTACGGCTTTCACCGGCACAAGGGCTATGGCACACCGGAACATCTGCAGCGTCTGGAGCAGCATGGCCCCTGCCCCGAACACCGGCGCGGTTTTGCGCCGGTCCGTCGACTCCTAGAGCCCGGGCTGTTTAGCGATTAGCCCAGGGCAGCCAGCTCAGTTTGAGCAGACCCAGACGCTGAGCGTGCTGGTCAGTCAGCATCCCAGGTATCGATAAAGGCCTCGATCTCAGCCCCGGTAACCGGACCGACGAAGGTCTTGACCGGCCGGCCTTCGGGATCGAGCACGATCGAGGTCGGTAGTGCACGCGGCGCACCGAACGGCTGCGGTGGATCAAACACATCGACCAGCAGGTTCGGGTAGCTGGGATTAAATTCTTCCAGAAACGCCAGAAACTCAGCCGGCTCCGTGTCTTCGTAGGCCAGGCCAACCACGAAGACGTGCGGCGCGCGCGCATGCAGCTCACTCAGATCCGGAATTTCTTTCCGGCAGGGCGCGCACCAGGTGGCCCAGTAATTAAGCAGTACCCATTGTCCCCGAAGATCCTCCATGGCCAGGGTACCACCGCCCAACTGGGTCAGCTCGAAACTGACCGGTTCGGCCGCTGGCTCCTCGGCTGCGCCGGGCGCGCCAAAAACTATGAGAGAGAGTGCCAGCAACGCTGTCAGTAGCTTCTTATTCATTGTCTATTCCTTTGTTAGCCCGCCGCAGCCTGATCGTAGAGTGCAGCGAGCGGTTGATCCATCGTCAACGAACTTTGTCCCAGTAGCGTCAGCAAGGGCGCATCGAAGGGGCCGCTGTTCGGCACCGCGGCATGCTCACCCAGCGGCAGGTGATAGTCACCCGCCAGGTAAAGCTGCTGCAAGCTGTAGTGGTGCAAATCACGCGCCAGCAACCAGTCTTCATCAGCATTCTGGCTGATCAGCTGTTCGTCGCGCAGCCTATGCAGCAGCTCCTGAAGGCGTGATGAAGACACGCCTGGCTCCCGCTCCATCAAGTCATTCAGACTTAACGCCCCGCCACTGCGCTGAGCCAGATAGAAATGACCCAGCAAGCGATAGACCAGTACAAACTCGAGCGCCGCCGGCCAGCGCCAATCGCTGCCACGGTCAGCAAAACTGGTCAGCGATGCGGCCAGGGAAGCCCCGAGGAGAATCACACCCCATACCACGTACAGCCACAGCAGAAAAATGGGGATACTGGCGAGCGCACCGTAGATCACACTGTAGTTTGCGCGACTGACGTAGCCCACAAAGCCGGTCTTGGCCAGGGTAAAGAGCAACGTCGATACGAGACCGCCGGTCGCGGCATAGGCCAGCGGTACGCGGCAGTTGGGCACCAGCAGGAACATGAGCGAAAACGCCAGCCAGGTGAATAGAAAAATACCCAGGGTGCGCAACAGGCCAGCTTCCAGCGCGTCGGCACCCAATAGTTCCAGCAGAGGCTGGGCACTCAGTGCAGTCGCCGCTCCAAGCGTGAGAGGGCCGAGGGTTAGCACCGCCCAGTACATGGTTATTTTCGGCACCAGGGGCCGCGGCCGGGTGACCCGCCAGATCCGATTGAAGGTCTTCTCTATGCGCATCAACAGCAGCAGAGCGGTGATGATCAGAAAGAAGGTACCGGTCAGCGTTAGCGCACTGGCGCTGCCAAGAAACTGTTCGATGCTTTCCTGCACCTGCAAGCCGGAATCGGGAACCAGATTGTCGAACACCAGCTGCTTGAACTGACCGGACCAGTTCTCAAAAACGGGGAAAGCGGCGGCGATACCAAAGATGACAGCCAGAAGCGGCACGAGCGACAGCAGACTGGTGTAGCTCAGTGACGCCGCTTCGTCGAAGCAGCGGTCTTCGCGATAGTGTCGCCAAACATGCTTCAGCAGGCGCTTGCCCCGGGACGGGCTGCTCAGGATAGCGCTTAGCTTCTGATGCGAACGTTCGGTCATGACGGCTCCTCGCAGTTGGCTCTGTTAGCCTTCCTCTGTGCGCCAGTTTACCCAACCGGGCCGCCTATCTAAAATGCAGCTTTGACCATGCAGAATAGCCATATGACCGTAAAAATCCTTCACAATCCGCGCTGCTCCAAATCACGCGCCACGCTGGCCTTACTGCAGGAACAGGGGTTGGAACCCGAGGTGGTGCGCTATCTCGACACGCCACCCGATGCGGCAACCCTCAAGCAGATTCTGGAACTGCTGGAATTAGCGCCACGCGAATTGATGCGCAAAGGGGAAACGGAATATCGAGAGCTGGGCCTGTCAGACCACGACCTGGATGACGCGGCGCTGATCGCTACCATGGTGGCACACCCAAAACTGATCGAGCGCCCCATTGTGCTGGCCAATGGCAAAGCGGCCATCGGACGCCCGCCTGAATCCGTGCTGGAAATTCTCTGAAGCCATGGAGATTCTGGTGCTCTACTACAGCTTGCATGGCCACACGGAGCAGATGGCTCGCCAGGTGGTGCGCGGTGTAGAGTCCGTGTCCGGTGCCAGTGCACGGCTACGAACCGTGCCGCCGGTGCGCGATCTGCGTACGGCCGTGGAATCGCTGCAGGACGACGCAGACCGCGGCCCGGCCTGGGCCGAAACCCATGACCTGATCGAGTGTGACGGGCTGGTCATGGGCAGTCCTACACGGTTTGGCAATATGGCCGCCGCCCTGAAATACTTTCTCGATGGTAGCGCCGCGGAGTGGTACTCGGGCGCTCTGGCAGGTAAACCAGCCGGCGTTTTCACCGCCACCGCCAGCCCTCATGGCGGTCAGGAAACCACGCTGCTGAGCATGATGCTACCGCTCCTGCATCACGGCATGATCCTGACTGGCTTGCCCTACACGGAGCCCGGTCTGGTGCGCACCCGGGGTGGTGGAAGCCCCTACGGCGCCGGCCACGTTTCCGGCTGGGATGGACAACGCGATCTGGATGAAGATGAGCAGGCCCTGTGCCGGGCCCTTGGCGCGCGCGTGGCCAGCCTGGCTCTGAAGCTGAACTGATATGGATCCTCTGGAGGCACAACGGCTGCGCGGCCGGCGCTGGGGACGCATCATCTGGCTGGCACTCATTGTCTGGCAGACCGTCTGGCTTCTGGCCCTGCCCGAGCCGCTTGGAAAGCGCAGCCTTGGGTGGACCCTGGCAACGGTCCTGCCCTTGCTGCTGCCGCTGCGCAGCCTGCTGCGTCTGGAAGCCAGAGGCATGATCTGGGGCGGCTATCTGGCCCTGTTTGCAGCCATGTTCGGTTTTATGGAAGCCTGGGCGGCACCGGCCCAGCGACCTGCGGCAGTCTTGCAGCTATTGCTCTGCCTGGCCTTCCTCTACGCCCTGTTCGTCGGTACCCGCAAGCCCCGCCGGCAGCGGCCTGACAGGAACTGAGGGCGGCGCATCAAAAAAACGGGTTCGGACTTCTTCTAGCCGCAGCAGTGCGTGCGTGACCGAATCGCTGGGTGCGCTCTGCTGGCGCACAGCCGGCGGCAAAGTTTGCCATTCAGCCAGAAACTGCTCCAAGCGCACGAAGGAGGTTTCCAGCAGTTGATCAGCCGGCTCGGCACGCTGCGCACCGCGCTGAACCTGACGGATATCCAGTAACCCCTGCTGGCCCGCTACCGCCTCGCGCAAGCCGTCTTCCCGGGCCAATAGATCTGGATAGAAAAGCATTAACTGGCTACGTAGCAGCAGCTTGCCGATGTCGACCTCGGCCATGGCACGTGGAAGACCCTCATCGTTGCCCGGCCCGGCCGATGGCTGCATCTCACCCAGCAAGCTGCGCTGTTCTTCCCGATAAAGGGCCTGCAAGTGCTGATTCAAGGGCCCGTCGATCGCCGGTGGGGCCGGCACCTCCAACGGCGTAACGCCCAGCCCGGTGACAAACCAGTCGCGCCATTCCTCACCCTGCTCCCAGTGGCTGGCCAACAGGCGCGAAGGCTGCGCCCGCGCGGCGGTGAGATAGGTAAGCCGATTGGGCACGATACGACTGCGCCCGGCCGGCAACTCGGTGACGATACGCTCACCGATCCACTCCACGGGACACGGGTCCTCCAGCACCTCTTCAGAGGCCATGGCGAAAAGATAGTGAGACTCCTCCGGGGCCGTGAAGCGGAAGGCAAACAGATCGCTGGTTTCCGCGTCCTGGCGAAAACGCCCGCGCAGATCAAAAGCGAGACGGCCATAGTAGTTGGCTACGTTTTCGTCACCCGGCCGCACGGGCTCACTGCGCCGATCAACCCACTCCATCCGGTCGTAACAGATTTCCAGCGCGCCAAAACCGGTCTGATCAGCTATCAGGAACGCCTCATCAAAGAGCCCAAACAACGCGCGGGTGGCACTGAGTGAGCCATTCATCTCACAAACGTTCTGGCTGTCACAGGGCCCGATAGTCAGCGCTTCAGGCCGATAGGCCGTGGCCTGGCGCGGTTGTCCCTCCAGGCGCACATCGGCCCCCACAGCCAGCCGTTCGCTCCGCCAGTCCCGGCGCGCCTCTTCCAGTCCACGTCCCAACTCGCGCAGACGGAGTTCGTAATCCGTACTCACGCGGTACACGGGATCATTCAGCGTCTCTCCGGCACCCACCAGGCAATCCAGCTGTCCCGTCACGCCTTCGGTCAATTCCCGGCCAACGGCCAGCATGCGCTGCAGTCGCTGTTCATTTTCCGGTGTCTGAAAGAACACCGGCGACTGTTCCGCAAACCAGGCCATGAAATTCGCCAGGTAGGCCCACTCCAATGGATTGGGCAGGGGCCGCTCCGGCAGCTCACAGGCCGTCACCAGGCGATCATCAATCCAGCCCAGCACATAGTTCACCCGCTGGGCGGTGGTTAAACGCAGCTCGCGGCGTAGGTTGGAGGCTCCATAGGGCCCGCTGGCGCTACCCGCCAACTGAGCGGTCCGGCTTTCGAAACTGGCCAGTTCCAGCAGCGTTTCCTGACAGTCATCGAACAGCTGCCGCGTCATGGCCGGTGTGCCATCGGCATCCAGACTGCCGGCAATGGCGGTGCAGGCATCGAGGCTACCGGCGATCGGATCGCGCACCGGCTGATCAAAGTAAAAGCCAATATCCGGTATCAGCAGCGTCAAGGCAGCCACCGCATCGGCCAGTACCAGACGCAGCTCCGCAAGCTGCGCCTCCGACGTTTCTTTTGAGAGTGTTTGCAAGGCATCAAAACTGATGGCCAGCACCGAATTGACACGCGGGTCAACGGTCGAGAAGGCACGCCCGAAGCGCTCGGACAACAAGGGCAGCTGCTCACTCAGCCAAGCGGCGAACCAGCGCGTCTGCGCCGGGTAGAACGGCGCGTCACCCTGAAGACCGGCAACCAGCGCAACCAGACCGCTAGCGAAGGGTAGATATTCGTCGCGGTACAGACCATCAATCAGGCTGGCCAGCTGCAGCAGACCCGCTGCGTGGGCGCGCCGACCGGCATCCAGGTCCGGCAGGGCCAGTAGAAGGTCCCGGCGTAAACGATAAAGCCTTGCCGGGTCGGGCGGTCCCACGGACACCACCTGGCGCAGGGATACCGCCAGCGAATCCATGGCGGCGGCCAGCACCTGATCCTCGACGGCGACGGCGTCATTTTCGCCCTCTGCCACACGCGCAGTGGCTGCTGGCCAGGCAAACCATTCCGGCAGCTCCTGCGCCAGTTGCGCGGCCAGCCAGGGGTCATTGGCCAGACGCACCTTCAGGCCCTGCCATTCAACGGTAGCGCTGGCATCCAGATACCAGAGAAGTTGCGGCAGCGCACTGGCTGCCAGAGCCGGATGCTGGCGGTCGAACAGCTGGCGCCGCAGCGGCGCCTGACCGGGGCCCAGAGGCGTGGTAAGCGTCGTGGCAGGCAAGCCGACCCGATCCAGCTGCACCTGCAGTTGCCAGGCAGCGGCATCCATCAGCGGGCTGCGAATCAACGGCGGCGCGTAGCGCGTACGCAACTGCTCCAGCCACTCTCGATGGCTGCGCAGGGTATCCAGTTGACGTGCCGCCACGTCCGGGCCCGAGGCCGGAGCGACGTCTCGCAAGGTGGTCAGCGTCGCCAGCGTCAGCAACGCCTGCGTGCGTGTTGCCGATGCTGCGACAGCTTCCGCCAGCGCAGCGACGGCGGCAAATTCAACCGCCTCCGGCGGCACCAGCACCGGCTCGATCACGGCCGATTCAGGCAGCGCGGCCGGCGCTGAGTCGTCACTCTGCCCCCAGCCGCCCAGCGGTACGGCCAATAGCAGCAGGCACAACCATCCCGGGCGGTTCAGGAACCGCCGCGTCCAGTCCAGCTTCTGGGCTTGCGAGTGCTTCAACAATTAGATCCGCGCGGCGGTAGTCCGGCTATACTACCGGACCGCCCCTTAAGGGCAAAACTCGCCTCAGGGAACAGTACGGAAACCGCGCGCATGAACGACAGGCTATTAATCATTACCACCGGCGGTACGATCGACAAAATTTATTTCGACGATAAGAGCGACTACCAGATTGGTGAGCCGCAGGTCTCAGAGACGCTGGCGCTGATGAATGTCGCGCTGGACTATGAGGTACTGGCGCTCATGCGCAAGGACAGCCTGCATCTGGACGCGGAAGACCGGCAAAAGATCCGGGCCGCCATCGAGGCCAGCGATGCGCGCTATGTGCTGATCACCCACGGCACCGACACCATGGTGGACACCGCCGCGGCGCGGGATGGGCTGGGCGAACGGCGCATCGTACTTACCGGCGCCCTGCATCCGGCCCGCTTTCGCGATTCCGATGCGGTATTCAATATCGGCTGTGCCCTGGGGGCCGTGCAGGCGGTTGCACCGGGCGTGTGGATTACCATGAATGGCCGCCTTTGGGACCCGAAAACGGTGGTAAAAAACGTCGCTGAAAACCGCTTCGAGGCGCGCTAGAAATCAGCCGGTAAATTGCGTGATGGCATGGATCACCAGTCCCACCAGGCCGCCCACCAGCGTTCCGTTAATACGAATAAACTGCAGGTCGCGCCCCAGCGCCAGCTCCACCCGGCGACTGGTTTCCTGACCATCCCAGGTGCGTACCGTATCGCTGATCAGACTGGCGATCTGTAACCGATTCTGATCTACCACAGCCACCATGGCATCGACCAGCCAGCGATTTATCCAGTCCTGCATGTCCGGGTCCTGCTCCAGTTCCCGGGCAATCCGCTGCACGGCAGCTGCAATTTCGCGGCGCGTGCGCGAATCCGGGTCATCAAGATCTGCCGTAAGGCGCCCGGCGATATCCACCCACAGGCCGTAGAGGTAGTCCTGCAGCTCTTCATTCTCAATCAGCTGGCGCTTCAAACGCTCGCCGGTACGGCGATGCTCCGGTGCCGTCCGCAGCTCTTCCGCCAGTTGCAAGAGCCAATCGTTGAAACGCTCGCGCAGTTCATGCTCCGGATCCAGACTCATCTCCAGCAGCCGCAGCTCAACGCGGTCCAGCACCTGACGCAGGATGCGATCGTCCACGAAACCAGGCACCCACCAGGGGCTTTCCTCCGCCACACGCTCGCGTAGCAGCGTCCGGTT
>JABSSV010000242.1 GCA_013213875.1 Lysobacterales bacterium | reverse complement strand
GCTGCCATCCACCGGCTGCGCGTAGTCAAACTGTGGATCGCGACGCGGCACAAAGTTGCCGTGGTAGTAGGCGATATTGCCCTCGGCATCAGCAAACACCGTGTTATTGGACGAATTGGTGCGCATATCCATCATGGCGCGGAAGGCCGCATGATTGTCCAGTTTGGTCCGCGTGTAGGATTGGGCCAGAGCGCGGGCGGGATCCCAGTTGATACGCGTAGCCACCCAGCGACCCTCCAGAACGTGGGTGATGGGGCCATGATGCGTGCGATACAGGGTGAAAGTGCGCTCGGCCAGCGCCGCTCCATCACGATAGGCCAGCGTGACCTCATAGGACTCCACGGGACGCAGTTCGTCGCCGTAGCGGTAAACCAGCTGCCCATCGACCTCGCTGACCTCCTCCACAAATTCGTCCATAAAATCCACAAAGGTTGAGGTATGCATCCAGCCCGTGCGCTCGTTAAAACCCTGATAGATAAAGAACTGACCCCAGGTGGCGGCACCGTAGGCATTCAGTCCTTCTTCGCTCACCACGTGCTGTTCGCCGCGAAAATAGAAGGACGTATGCGGATTAATCAGCAACATGGCGTCGCCGGAAGCCGTGTGCTTGCCGCTGATGGCAAAGCCATTCGAGGCGTTGAGACGCGGTGCCGGATCCGGCCTTGCAGCACTTTCCAGTGCCGGCTCACCCCCGTAGAAGGCCTTGATGCCCGCCAGCGGGACATATTCGATATCACCCCCGATGGAGCCTTCAAAAAAGAACATGGGCATCCAGGGCTCGAAGCGCTCCAGTAATCGTGGCGGCTGCTCCGGATGGGTTGCCAGATAGTAGTTGAGCCCGTCCGCAAAGGCGTCACAAAGGGCCCGCAACCAGGGCGGGGCCTGCGCATAGGCCGCCTTGGCCTCATCCAGGGTCATGTAGAGGCGGGCACGCACATCACTGTAGAGCGCGTCCTCCCCCTCGAGTTCGGCCAGCCGGCCGATGGCCCACACATAGTTGCGTTCAATGCGGGGAAAATCGTCCTCCGCTTGCGCGTACAACATGCCAAACACCGCGTCGGCATCCGTCGCGGCGTAAATATGGGGAATACCGAAATCATCACGAATGATTTCTACCCGCTCCGCCCGGGCCTGCAGACGTTCAAATTCCGTCGTTGATGTTGCCGCTGGCGCTGGGTCCTGCGGTTTACAGGCCGCCAGCAGAATCAGCAGCGGCAAAAGCTTGGTAAATGGTTTCATAGCGCCATGATAGCGCAGAGCCCTAAGCCAGGTTGCAACCCCCGGAGTGGCTGACTATATTGAGGAAGTCCGTGCATAACGGATAACATCATCGACTGCAGGTTTTGGGGGGAACATGCAACGTACTGAAGACTCACCTTTTAAGCGCCTTTGGCTGTGGATGCTCTGGCCCATGGCCATCATGCAGCTTGGCATCTTTCGCGACTACTGGGGCGATTTCGCCGACAACACTTGGGCAGTGCATGTGCACTACTGGCTGGTGACCCTGTGGTTCCTGTTTCTCATCACACAGCCGCGGCTGTACGCCAAGGGACGCCTGCAGTCCCACCGCAGCTGGGGCCTGGTGGGCCTGATGATCGCGGGTGCGACCGCCTTCACCGGCATCAACCAGCTCAATCGGGATCTGGTTTACGCCAACTTTGTGCGCGATAACCCCGGCCAAATCGGCCCCTTCGAGCCCTGGTTCTTTTACGGCATCATGTGTGTTGAAATCATCCTCGTATCGGCCTTCCTGCTGGCCGTGCTCATGGCCATCAGGCATCGGAAAAACCTGCGCGACCATGCTCTCTGGCTGACCTCCACCGCCTTTATCATGCTGATGCCAGCGCTGGGACGGGGCATACAGGGTCTGTGGATTGCGCGCTATGGTTTTACGCCGGAAACCACCATCGTGGTCATGCCGCCCCTGTATATGACTCAGCTGTTGATTATCGGTCTGATACTGACCTTCGCCTGGCGTCTGCGCGCGCTGACGCACCCGGCTACCCTGCTGGCTCTTGGCGCCAATGGCTGCGCATTTCTGCTCGAGCCCATGGGGCGGTCCGTCACCCTGCAGACGCTGCTGAGCACCTTGGTCAAGGCCTGAGGGACCTCAGCGCGCCCATGGCCGGAACCCGCCCGGGAGGGGCGCTTTAGCCAAACAGCCAGCCATGCAACAAACGCCCCGGCGTCAGGGCGAGCGACCCGGCGACCCACAGGGCACCAAAGTAGAGGCCCAGCATGTGCCCGCGATGCTGTCGAATCTTGCCGCGACGCGCTGCGCGATAGGCCGCGGGCACACTGATTAAGACGAGCACACTGAGGAGATGGATATAGCCAAAATGATTCAGCCAGAGGGGCCCCACGAGCGCTTTCATGAACAGCGTGATCAGCGCGGTACTGAGCATCAGCAGCATATAGATTTTGCCCAGCAAGCGATGCCGCTCACTGCCTTTGGGCGCCAACAAAAGATAGGTACCCAGGGCAAAAGCGGGCAGAATGCTGGCGAGATGCAGGTAGGCCAGTTGCAGGTAGCTCACGACCGTGTTTCGCGGGCAAAAGCCGGCACTCGTGAGCAGCACGCGGATAATAACGCCCGGGTTTTCTCTGTTCCTGAAATCATGTTTTTGAACCGTTGATTTTTGCCCGTCCGCCATCAGGTGGGTAATTAAGCACGCGGAACGCGTCGCCAGGTGCCATACGCTAACCTTAACTGAAATACCCTTTTGGGCGATCAGGAGTAGAAAACAATGAATATCAACCTCGGACTCACCAGCGAGCAGCGCGAAACCATGGCAGCAGCCGTAACCAACGTCCTTGCCGATACCTACGCGCTATATTTTAAAACCCACATCTACCACTGGAATGTGACCGGACCGCGCTTCCACGACCTACATGCGCTGTTTGAACTGCAGTACAACGAACTGTGGGCCGCTACGGACGTGATCGCCGAGCGCATCCGGGCGCTGGGGGTATTGGCACCCAACTCCTATGCATCCATGGGCGCAACCGCGACCGTTGCCGCCGAAGCCATGCAGGAGAATGCGGATGCCATGCTGGCGGATCTGCTGGCGGGCCATGAGGCCGTGGTTGCGACCATTCGTAGCGCTTTGGAATTGGCGGCGGAACATGGCGACGAAGCCACCGCAGACGTTCTGACCCCACGGCTAACGGAGCACGAAAAAGCGGCCTGGATGCTGCGCTCCACGCTGGGCTAGGCAGCTTTGTACGCATCAGCAACGTAGCTGGGCGCGGCGTCACGGACATGGTGACGCCGCGCCCTACTGGTCACGTG
>JABSSV010000241.1 GCA_013213875.1 Lysobacterales bacterium | reverse complement strand
GGCATAGGGAGCCTGAACCACCCAGCGACGGCCCTCGTAATAGCCAACCTCAAAATGCAGATGGGGCCCGGTCGACATGCCGGAACTACCCACCACGCCGAGATATTCGCCGGCCTCCACCCTGTCACCAAGACCCTTATTGGTCAGCGAGCCGGTGCGCATGTGCAGATAAAAGCTGAGCAAGCCATCGGCATGCTCCAGCCCGATCACGTTGCCTGAGCGACTGTCCAGATCACAGGCCCGGTCCGGCAAGTCACCGATCTTGTCAACGATGATGCCGTCTGCCGCCGCAATGACGATGGCCGTCCCCTGCTCCATCTGCGACCAGCTGAAGGGCGTGGTGTAGATATCCACCCCCCGGTGCCCGTCATAGGTACGTGCTTCGTCCGCACCGCCGCAGTTCCAGTCCTGCAGCTGATTCCGGCGCGGGTTCTGATCCAGAAAACCGGAAATGGCCTGAATAGACGGGCTGCGGTAGCCAACCGATTCACGCAGCGGCCAGTGCAGCTGAGTTCGGTCCATGGACGGACTCTGACGCCCTGTGGTCTGGCCCTTTGCTTCTGTCCGCTCCCTGCGCAGACGCACGCGATCCAGCGCTGCATCGATGGCCAGGCGCTCATGGTCATGGCCTTCAGGGGCCAGAATCTCGCGGCCCTCAAAACGCAGCTCGTCAGCCTGAACGGACGCTAACAGCAGGCAGGCGCAAAGCGCCGTCATGGGCTGCCGTAGGTATCGTGATGCCCTCTTCATGCCCCCTATCTTACCGGTTCGCGGGCGTCAGGCACCCTGGCGTGGCCCCTGCTGCCCCCGGCGACGTCGATACCAGCGGCTCAGGCGCTCCGGCCAGCTATCCCGGTAAAGCGCCCGATCTGCTGCTGTCATGTCACTAAAACGCCCCTGCACCCGATGCTTCACATAGGCATTCAGATCCAGCTGGCAGAAGAGGGAGAACAGTCGATGATTCACCGGTGCAAAGCCGTCCTTGCGTAGCACGGTAGTACCAAAATCGATCAGACAGGGACGCCCCTCATCGGTGCTGAGCAGATTGGATTTGTTTTTGAGATCACCGTGCGCTACGCCGCGGGCGTGCACCGCCTGCAGCGTTGCCAACAGCTCGTTGAACCAGTGCTCCCGATCCTCGATCTGCGCATCGCGATAGGGCGTGCCGCGCACATATTCGAGCGCCAGATAGCGATCCGCCACCATGCCGTAGCAGGCGGGGATGCCAGCCAGGCCGGCCAGCCGTTCATAGGCCCGGTATTCACGCTGGAGCGTGGCACGTCGCGCCCGCAGTGCGGCCCCGGTACCCATGGGCGCTTTGAGTACCAGCTCACAATCGCCCTGCTGATACAGCAGCACGGTACCCTGATTGTGGGTCGCGAGAATATGCTGGCCCGCCGCCAGGCTGTGCTCAGCCCACTGGGCCAGATCCGGCGGAAGTGTGAATGACGCCATGAGGCTCCGGTCTGTGCGCGGTCACTGCCGATCATACCGGCTTCCCGGCCCGCTGCTAAGCCTGCAGGCCGGGGGATGTGCCGATTGACCGGGACGAGAGGCCGGCGCGATTAGCGGACGATAGCGCGACCGGCGTCAGAGCGGGGATCAGAGCCGGCACTGACCTCGCCTGTGAGACGGTTCCAGAGCACGCCATGCATATTGCCCCAGCGCCCCTTGCGTACCTCCACCGTATGGCCCATGGCCTCCAGCGCCGCTACGTCCTCCGGCGTAAAGGCATCCGGTTCAGCGGAAATACGATCCGGCACATACTGATGATGGAAGCGCGGCAGGGCCACCCAGTGTTCGGGCTGCTGGCCATCCATGAAATCCAGTATGCCCAGCAGCACCATGGTGATAATGCGGCTACCACCGGGCGTACCCAGCACGCCGATGCGGTCATCACCCTTGATGATCGTTGGCGTCATGGAGCTCAGCGGCCGCTTGCGCGGCTCAATGGCATTGGCCTTGAAACCGATCAGACCAAAGGCGTTCGGCTCCCCTTCCTTGGCCGAGAAATCATCCATCTCGTTGTTCAGCACAAAGCCCGTACCCGGCACCATGAAGCGGTTACCGAAGGATAGATTCACGGTCAGCGTGGCCGATACGATATTGCCATCAGCATCGATCACGGAAAAATGGGTCGTATCTTCGCTTTCCCAGGGCAGATCGTTGCCGGGCAACATGATGCTCGGCGTGGCAGTCCGGGGGTTGATACCGGCCCGCAGCCCGTCCGCGTAAAAGCGGCTGGTCAGACGTGCCACCGGCACCTCAGTGAAATCCGGATCGCCCAGATAGATGGCGCGATCCCGATAGGCGCGGCGCATGGCCTCGACGATCAGATGGGTCCGCTGCGGTGTGCTCAGCGAATCCAGCGGCCAGGGATCCAGAATATTCAACATTTCGGCGATCGCGACACCACCCGAGCTGGGCGGAGCAGCCGTGACCAGCTCGTAGCCCTGGTAGCGGGTACGGATGGGCTCACGCTCAACCACCGTGTAAGCGGCCATGTCTTCCATGGTCCAGATGCCACCCTCGGCACGCACACCATCGACCAGCTGCTGGGCAATCTCGCCCTCATAGAACACCTCGGCACCATCTTCGGCCACCCGTTCCAGCACCCGGGCCAGATCCGGCAGCTTGATCACATGGCCCAGGGGCGGTACTTCACCGTCCAGCAGAAAGGCCTCGCGGGCTGCGGGCCAGCGC
>JABSSV010000240.1 GCA_013213875.1 Lysobacterales bacterium | reverse complement strand
GTTCAAGCCCCTAGGAAATGGTTCGCACCCGAATCCGGACACAGGTTTGCACGGCCGCTTCAGAAAGCCGCCATTCGCCCTAAAAAAAGCGTGAAACCTCTTGACGGCAGCGCTGGAAAACCGCACAATGCCGCGCTTCTAATCCCCGGTAGCTCAGCTGGTTAGAGCGGGTGACTGTTAATCACTAGGTCGTTGGTTCGAATCCGACCCGGGGAGCCAGATATGGAAACGGGCATGCAGTGAAAACTGCGTGCCCGTTTTTTTATTTCCACTTCCGGAGCCGGGCGAAAACCCGTGTGCATCAGGCTGCCTGATCGCTGTTTTGTGGCGCAAAAAGCTCAAGCGCCTGGGCCCGGCACTGAATGGTCAGCGGCGTCGCGCCGATAAACTCTCCATCGACGGTACAGCCAAGCCCGGCCGGTGCCCGTACGCGGATCTGCTTCGCGCGCCGACAAACCACCTCCGGTGCTTGCACGTGCGTACCCTTAAACAGCGTGGGAAACAGCCGCAATATGCGCCGGCGATTGGCACGCCGCACCAGCACCAGATCCAACCACCCGTCGTCAATGCTGGCGCTCGGCGCCATAAGAAAGTCCGTACCCGTATAGCGACTGTTAGCCACCTCAAAAAACAGCGTGTCCTCTTCCAGCACCTCCCCATCCAGTTCAAAGCGCAGGTCCCAGGATGGACACTGGGCCAGCGCACTCAGCGCGCCCACGGTATAGGAATGCCGCCCCAGCTTCTTGAAACGTAATGAGGCGCGGCCTGCCAGCTCAACAAAGCCAGCGCCCAGCATATTAAGAAACCAGAACCGTTCTTCGCCGGCCGTCACCTCTCCCACATCAACGGCACGTGTTTGCCTCTTTTGGATCAGATCCAGACCGGCCGACCAGTCGGACCCGGCCAGACCCAGTTCCCGCGCAAAGGCGTTGCCCGTACCCAGCGGTAGCAGGCCCAGAGGCTCACGTACCGCCGCTGGCCGCTGCATCAAGCCGTTGACGACCTCGAAGATCGTACCGTCGCCCCCGGCCGCAATGACACCGTCAAAAACGCCCGTTCCCAGCGTCGCGATGCGTTCCGTCGCGTCCCCGGCGCCCTGGGTCAGCACCAGTTCCGCATTGATAGCGCGCGCCGCGCAGGCAGCCTGTAGTGGAGCAACCAGCGCAGCCGCACGGCCAGAGTGGGCCTGCGGATTCAACAGCACTAGCAGCCGCATGGGCGTTTCAAAGTGGCCGCCGGCGCACACACCATCTGACGCCCTGACGGAAGTTGGGTAATTGGCGGTGACTTACAGCTTGCATAGAACCTCTAGGCTTAACCTTCGCGCCGCAGTGTAACCAATCTTCAAGTCACAGGTCTGCCCTTCCAGGCACGCATCTGGCAGAATGCCTGCCATGAATTCTGTCCCCGCTTCGACCCGGCGGCGCCGCGCCACCGGACCGCTACTGTTGCTCCCGCTGTGGCTAGCTAGCGCCTGTCAGCAGCCCGTGAGCGAATTGAGCGATCCCGCCTTTGAAAGAAGCGGCACCGTGCGTTCTGGCGAACTGGATGAAATCAGCGGCCTGCAAGCGAGCCACCGCTATGAGGACTTGCTGTGGACCCATAACGACGATGGCGCCCCCCGCGTGTACGCCATGGATCATCAGGGCCGCGATCGCGGCTACTTCGATCTGGCCGATGCGGTGAACGTTGACTGGGAAGACATGACGCGGATGCCGGGTCCGGAACAGGATATTCTCGTTCTCGCTGACATCGGTGATAACCATCAGCGACGATCGCGTATCTGGCTCTATCTCGTGGAAGAGCCAGAACCGGGAGCTAATGGCCGCTTTGAAGGCGTCCAGCCGGTGCTTAATTGGATCTCCCTGCGCTATCCGGACGGACCACGGGACGCGGAATCAATCGCCTGGGATCCACAAGCCCAGCAGCTGCTGATTCTCAGCAAGCGGGATAATCCACCCCGATTGTATGGGCTGGATCGGGCAACGGCCCTGAGCGCCCGGGAAGCAGATTTGCGCTTTTTGGGGGAAATCACCGGTTTGCGCCCCCCGACCGAGGAAGACCGTGATCGCTTCGGTGAACGCACCGACTGGGTGTCGCAGCCAACCGCCTTGAGTATTGAAGGCGATCAGGCTGCCCTGCTCACCTATCGCAGCCTGTATCTTTTCCAGCGTCAAAGCGATCAGGACTGGCCTACGGCGCTCAACGGCACGCCCGCGGAAATCCTAGGGCCAGCGTCCGTGCAGGAAGAGGCCATCAGTTACAGCGCGGACGGTAGCCGGTTGTGGGTGACCAGCGAAGGGCTGCGGGCACCCCTGCACGCCATCGCGAGCGGCGCCGAATCCGTTCTGGACCCGGCTGAACCGTAACAGCGACGGCGCTTACAGACCCGCTCCGTGTGCGTTCAACAGCGCCCTCAAGGCCTCTTCGTCCCATACCTCAACACCCAGCTTTTCAGCCTTCGCCAGTTTGGATCCGGCCGCTTCGCCCGCCACCAACACCGTGGTTTT
>JABSSV010000024.1 GCA_013213875.1 Lysobacterales bacterium | reverse complement strand
TCAAGGATCCGAACCTGTTTGTGGCGCCCTGTGGCTCCGGCCAGTGTGAAGCGGCACAGCGGGTCAACAGTAATGGTCAGGTGTCCGTCGACGGTAACCCGCTGCCGCGCACGCCGGAGAACAACTTTAACTTCACCCTGCGCTGGGGCGTGCCCATGGGCGATAACGGGGAGTTCTACGTCTTCACCGACTGGACCTACTGGGGTGAAAACCAGATGTCGCTCTATTACACGCCCGAGTTCGTGACCGATAGCCAGTATGAAGGCGGCCTGCGAGTTGGCTATATGAACTTCTCCAGTGGTTGGGAAGTGGCCGCTTTCGGTCGCAACATCACGGATGAAGACAACGTGCTCGGCTACATTGATTTCTCCAACCTGACGGGCTTTGTCAACGAGCCGGCGGTCTGGGGTATCGAGCTGAAGAAGCAGTTTGGTGCCTTCTAAACGCCATGCCCGGCGTGGCAAACGTTGCTGCTAGGAAAGCCCGGCCTCTGGCCGGGCTTTTTTATTCCTGCTCCATGGGGCGGTGGCTCAGGCGCTGCGCAGCACCTGTACCGGAGGCGTACCGATGACCTGACGCGTTGCCAGCAGTCCGGCGGCGCCAACAAACAGCGCTCCGGCCAGCGGACCGAGCAGGGTCACAGCGAGATTGAAGCGGTACTCGAGCCCGTAGACCTCGGTGGCCAGCAGATAGCCGGCCAGAGTGGCGCCCAGGGTGGCCAGCAAGCCCGCCAGAGCTCCGATGGCCAGGAACTCCATAGCGACGCTGATGAGCACCCGTCGTCGCGTGGCGCCCGGGGAGCGCAGCATGGCGCTCTCGAAGGCACGTTCGTCACGGGTTGCATTGACCGCTGCCCACAGCACCGCCAGCCCTGCCAGCAGCGTGAAGAAGAATACGGCCTGCACCGCCAGTGCAGCCTTGTCCATGACATCGCGTACCTGACCGAGAATGGCGTCCAGGTCAATCACGGTGACCGATGGGTACTCGCGCATGAGGTCTAGACTCACCCGCTCCGAGCCGGGCGGGAGATAGATGCTGTTGATATAGGTGGCGGGCCGATCGCGCAGCGCAGCCGGGCTCATCATCATGAAGAAGTTGGGCCGAAAGGAATCCCAGGCCACACTGCGGAAGCTGGTGACCGTCACGCTCAGCGACTCCCCGGCGATATCAAAGCTCAGCTCGTCGCCCAGGTTCAGTCCCATTTCGCTGGCAAAATCCTGCTCCACAGAAACTTCCATGGCCTCGCTATCGGCAGACCACCAGCGGCCTTCCAGCAGCGTGTTTTCCGACTGCGGCTCGGCAGCGAAACTCAGATTGGACTCACGCCGGGCCCAGCGCGCGCCGCGCGGATCGGCAAATTCCATCTGGTTCACATCCGCGCCATTAATGGCGGTCATGCGCGCCCGGATCATGGGCGTGAAGCGTTCCGGATTAATCCCTTTCGCCAGCAGAAACTCGCGAATAGGAGCCACTTCCTGCGGCTGGATGTTGATCATGAAGCGGTTAGGCGCGTTGTCCGGCAGACTGGCCTGCCAGCTGCTCATCAGATCCTCACGCACCAGCGTCAACAGCAGCAAGACCATAATGCCGAGTCCAAAAGCCACCACCTGAACCACCGATTCGCGCCCGCGGCGAGCCAGATTGGCCAGCCCATAGCGCCAGGAGGCGCCGCCCGCACCGCGCAGTCCCTGCAGCGAGCGCACCAGCAGCCAGCCCGCCAGCGCCAGTATGGCAAAGGTCAGGGCCGTGCCGATGCTCACTGCAGTCACCAGCAGTGTGTCGCGTACGATCCAGTAGAGCAGCAGTAAAATCGCCAGCAGCGCGGCCAGCAGGCCCAAGCCGTATCGCAACGGCGGCGCATCGATATCCTGACGCAACACGCGCAGCGGCGGCGTGCGTCCCATCTGCATGAGATCGGGCAGGGCAAAGCCGCCCAGCATGCAGGCAGCGGTTACCAGTCCCAGCCAGACGGGTGCAAAGCCTGGCAGGGGCAGACCCTGGCCGAGGAAATCGCGCAGTAACCAAACCAGAAGCTGCTGGCCGCCGTAGCCGATGGCGATACCAACCACACCGCCGGCAAGGGCCAGCATGATCAGCTGCAGGCTGTGGGTGCGGGTGACATCCACCTGCGAGGCGCCCAGGCATTTCATGAGTGCGACGCGGTCCCGGTGGCGATGGGAGTAGCGTCTGGCGGCCATGGCCACAGCGACCGCAGAGAGCAGCACGCTGACCAGGGAGGCGAGGTTGAGAAAGCGTGCAGCACGGTCTGCGGCCGATTGGATTTGCGGGCCGGCGGAGCGGATATCGCGCAACCGCTCCGTGGTTTTTTTACTTTCCCGAAGCTGTGCCTTGAAGGCCTCCACATCACTTGCCGGGCCGGCAAAGAGCTGGCGATAGCTGACCCGGCTACCCGGCTGAACCAGTGCGGTAGCGGCCAGATCTGCATCATTGATCAGCAGCGTTGGCGCCAGATCAGCGAAATTGAAACCCTCATCCGGGCGAAAGCTGAGCACACCGCTGATGCGTAGCTCGGACCGGCCCAGTTCCATGACAGCGCCCACATCCACACCCAGTCGGGCCAGCAGGGAGGGCGCGGCCCAGACTTCACCGGGCGCAGGAATAGCGTCTGTTTCCACAGGCTCTGCCAGCAGGTTCTGGGACACCTTGAGGCGCCCGCGCAGCGGATAGGCCTCGGTGGCAGCCGTCACAGACGCCAGGCTGCTGCGATCGCCGGCAAAGACGACGCTGGGCATGCTGGTGATTTTGGCCCAGCGCAGTCCGGCATTTTCCGCCTGCGCCAGATAGTCCTCACTCAGGGGCGTACCGGCCTGCAGGCGCAGGTCAGCGGCCAGGGAGGCGGCGACGCGCTGATCCACGGCCTGGCGGATGCGTTCCGTCAAAAAAGCGACGGCGGTGAGGGCCGCAACGGCAATCACCAGAGCGGCCAGCAAGACCCGCAGCTCACCGGATTTCCAATCGCGTAACAGTAAGCGACCGGCGAGGCGCAGTCGCCCTGTGCGCTGGCCCTGACTCATGCGCTTTGGGCCCGGACCGGTACTTCTTCCCGGATGATCTTGCCCGCATTCATGTGCAGCACCCGATCACAACGTTGGGCCAGGAGCAGATCATGAGTCACGAGCACCAGGGTGGCGCCGGAAGCGCGGTTAAGCTCAAACAGCAAATCCGCCACCGTCGCACCGGTTTTTTGATCAAGATTGCCCGTGGGCTCGTCAGCGAACAGCAGCTGCGGACGGGTCACGAAGGCGCGGGCGATGGCCACGCGCTGTTTTTCACCGCCGGACAGCTGGCGTGGATAGTGGCCCAGCCGCGGCGTTAGGCCGACGCGGTCTAGCGCCTCGGCAGCACGCTGACGTGGCGAACCGGTGCCGGCGAGCTCCAGTGGCAACATGACATTTTCCAGAGCCGTAAGTGAGGGAATCAGGTGGAATGACTGGAATACAAAGCCGACATGCGCGGCACGGACCGCTGCGCGGCCGTCCTCGTCCATGCGGGTCAAGTTGTGCTCGCTAAGCATGACATGGCCACTGCTGGGCTCATCCAGACCCGCCAGCAGGCCCAGCAGGGTAGACTTACCGGCGCCGGAGACACCCACCAGGGCGATCGATTCTCCGGCATGAACATCGAAGCTCACCTGATCGAGAATGGTGAGTTGGCCCTCGGGGCTGGTAACCTGCTTGCTCAGCGCCGTGGCGCTCAGCATTATGTCGGTCGAAATTTCAGAGGTGGTCATGCGTTTTTTCTCTCTGCTTGTTCTCATTGGCTCACTGGGCTGCGCTGGCCCGTCGACGGCTCTAGCGTCCGAAGCCCCGTCTGCGCCCACCGTACTCGTTCTCGGTGATAGTCTCAGTGCGGCCTATAACATGCCGCTCGAGTCTGCCTGGCCCCGGCTGCTGGAGCAGCGGCTGCAGAGCGAAGGCTGGGACTATCAGGTGGTTAACGCCAGCATCACCGGCGAAACCACACAGGGCGGCCTGACCCGTTTGCCCGGCTTGTTACAGCGTCACGCCCCCCGCTGGGTCATTATCGAGCTGGGTGGTAACGATGGTCTGCGTGGGTTTTCGCTGGATCTGACCG
>JABSSV010000239.1 GCA_013213875.1 Lysobacterales bacterium | reverse complement strand
TCATGCAAGCGCTCCAGTTCGGCTGCTGAGGGCGGGTTGCCAGAGAACTCGATGCGCGGGGCCAGTTCCACCCGGGTCACAGCAAGTCGGCCTTCCTCGTTGGGGCGCAGAAAACCCACGGCCTGGTCTTCATAGCGATCAACCACCAGTCGCCGGCGCGCGCAAATGGCCAGAAAGCTCAGCATGTGGCAAGCACTTACCGCCGCCACAAACGCCTCTTCCGGATCCGCATGCTTGCCGCTACCCAAATAGGCCGGTGCAGCGCTGGCGGGGATCTGCTGTCCGCTCCCCAGCAGCCATTGGTGCTCACGCTGGTAGTCCTCGTAGGCAAAGCTTTCCGTTTGCCGGTTCCAGCTCACGGCGACGCGATGCTCGCTCACGGTCTAGTCCAGCTTGCGGAAGCGATGGGAATTGCGGTTGGCGAGCCAGCGTCCCAGCGGCGGGCAGGCACCGTTCAGCCATACGATCAGGCGGTAGATGCGTCCCGGCACGGCCACCACCCGCGGGCGCTTGCGCAGCACGGAATCCAGCCCGTAGCGCACCACCTGGTCGGCCTGTAGCCACAGAAAAGAGGGCAGGGCGCTGACCTGTGCGCGTGTGCCGGTGACATCGTGAAACTCCGAGTAGGTAAAACCGGGGCACAGGGCGCTTACCTTGACGCCGTAAGCGGCACCTTCGGCGGCCAGCGCTTCAGAAAAACGCACCAGAAAGGCTTTACTGGCGCCATAAAGCGTGTGGCCAGCGGTGCTGGGTGTGAGTCCTGCCACTGATGCCACATTGATAATATGCCCGCGCCCCTGCTCTAGCATGGCTGGCATCAGCAGCCAGCTGAGTTGGCACACGGCGTTGACCATGATGCGCAGAAAATCCTCATGCGTGGCCCAATCAACGGTGACCAGCCGCCCCGGCACGCCGTAACCGGCGTTGTTAACCAGAAACTCAACGGTGATTTGTTGCGCCTGCAGTTCGTCTGCAATCTGCTGGCAGGCATCAGCATGGGTGAGATCGGCGGTGATAATGTGACTGCTGGTGCCATATTCCTGCGCGAGGTCGGCGGCCAACGCTTCCAGCCGTTCCCGGCGTCGCGCGACCAGCACCAGCTGATAGCCCCGGGCAGCCAGCTGTCGTGAGAATTCTTCACCGATGCCCGAGGACGCCCCGGTGACCAGTGCCCAGGCCTGTTTTGTGCTGCTGATTGCTTCATTCATGCGGCGATTCTGGCAAGGCTTGAGGCCTGATTCAAGGGCGGTTTGGCTTGAAGCGGGAAGGCGCGGTCTGTATCCTTGCGCATCCCCGGGTTTGGCCCCGGTATAACTCGGTTTTCGGAGCCTTTTCATGCGCAAGATACTGGTCGCTGGCAATTGGAAAATGCATGGCAGCAAAGCCATGGTTGACGCGCTGACCCGCGGCGTTCTGGAAGGTGTTGAGAGCACGCCTGCGGTTGATCTTGCGGTCTTTCCGCCTAATCTTTTCTTAGGGCAGGTGCAGGCTCTGGCTGAAGGTACGCGTCTGAACTGGGGTGCGCAGACCTTGAACCCCCATGCGGAAGGCGCTTTCACGGGCGAAGTGAGTGCTGCCATGCTGCGCGATTTTGGTTGCCGCTACGTGCTGGTGGGTCACTCTGAGCGCCGCTCGCTGTTTGGCGAGTCAGACGCCGATGTGGCGGCCCGCTTTGAAGCGGCGGTGGCTGCAGGTCTGGAGCCGGTTCTGTGCCTGGGTGAGACGCTGGAGGAGCGCGAAGCGGGCGCTACGGAGGCCGTGGTAGCGCGTCAGCTGGACGCGGTAATCGAGCGCGTTGGCGCGGCCGGCTTTGCCCAGGCCACGCTCGCCTATGAGCCGGTTTGGGCCATCGGCACGGGCCTGACGGCAAGCCCGGAACAGGCGCAGGCCGTGCATGCGTTTCTACGTAACAAATTGGTCGCTCTGGATGGTACAATAGGCGGTCAGACTCGAATTCTTTACGGTGGCAGTGTGAAACCAGCCAATGCTGCCGATTTGTTTGCCCAGGAAGACATCGATGGCGCCCTGGTTGGCGGGGCATCGCTGACGGCTGAAGACTTCGTCGGCATTTGCCGCGGCGCTTCCTGAGTAGTGGTGACGACATGCAAGCTCTGAATATATTTCACGTACTGGTGGCCATTGCGATGGTCGCTTTTATCCTGGTCCAGCGCGGGCCAGGTGCAACCGCGGGCGCAGCCTTTGGCAGCGGCGCCTCCGGTACGGTTTTTGGTGCGCGTGGCGCAGGCTCGTTCCTGTCCCGCAGTACCTGGGTTCTCGCGACCCTGTTCTGCCTGATCAGCCTGGTCATGGCCGTCGTTGTGTCGCGCGAACTGTCCCAGCCAGACACGGATCTCGGTGTGATCGGCGCAGCCGTTCCTGCCGAAGAGACCGTTGTCGAGCCGCTCCTAGACCTCAGCGATCCTGCCACGGACCTGCCGGCCCTGGACATGGATGCTGCACCCTCCACCGGCGACCTGCCGGCCCTGGACTCTGCCCCCGCGCCTGAAGAGGCGCCTGGTGCGGCAGACGAGGGCAGTGGGGACAGCGGTAGCGGCACTGGCTGAGCACGATTTTGGTAACACTTGCCCAAGTGGTGGAATTGGTAGACACGCTATCTTGAGGGGGTAGTGGCGAAAGCCGTGCCGGTTCGAGTCCGGCCTTGGGCACCAACTGACTGCGGCAGCGATAGCTTGCCGGGAACTGAGAGCAGACAATGCTGGCTGAATACTTGCCGATCCTCCTCTTTATAGGAGTGTCAACCGTGTTGGGCATCGTGCTCATCACGCTCGGGAGCGTGCTGTCGCCCCGAAACCCCACCAGTGAGAAAGCCGCGCCCTTTGAGTGTGGCTTCGAAGCGTTTGAGGACGCGCGTGGGAAATTCGATGTGCGCTTTTACTTGGTCGCCATCCTTTTCATTATTTTTGACCTTGAGATCGCCTTCTTTATCCCCTGGGCCGTGGCTCTGGACAAGTTGGGTGTCTTTGGTTTGGTCGCCATGACCATCTTTGTGGCGGAACTTATTGTGGGTTTCTTTATTGCCTGGAAGCGGGGTGCGCTGGAATGGGAATAACAGAAGGTGTCGCCCAGCTGGGCGCGATTGACGACATCCTGCGGCCAAGTCCGGATGACAATCCGCTGCTGAATCGCGGCGCGGTCACGACCAGTATTGATGCGCTGGTGAACTGGGCCCGCACCGGGTCTCTGTGGCCCGTCACCTTTGGGCTCGCATGTTGCGCCGTGGAAATGATGCGGGCGGGTGCGTCACGCTATGACCTCGACCGCTTCGGGGTGATTCTGCGGCCCAGTCCCCGCCAGTCGGATGTCATGATCGTGGCCGGCACGCTGTGCAACAAGATGGCGCCGGCGCTGCGTAAGGTTTATGACCAGATGCCGGATCCCAAGTGGGTCATCTCCATGGGCTCCTGTGCCAACGGCGGCGGCTATTACCACTACTCCTATGCCGTGACACGCGGCTGCGACCGTGTGGTTCCGGTCGACATCTACGTGCCCGGTTGTCCGCCCACGGCGGAAGCGCTGATCTACGGCATTTTGCAGCTGCAAAACAAGATTCGCCGCACCAATACGATTGCCCGGTAATTGCACCATGAGCAGCAACGCATTCAGCAAGAAAGTCACCGATATTCTGGGTGAGAGCGTGCGCCAGGAGCGCAATGCGCGTGGCGAACTGACCCTGGAAGTGCCGGTGGGTCAGTGGTTGGAAGTCACCAAGACCCTGCGTGATCACGAAGATTTTCACTTCGAACAGCTCACGGACCTGTGTGGTGTGGACTATCTCAGCTACGGCCAGGCCGAGTGGGATACCACCGACGTGACCGGTGAAGGCTTCAGCCGAGGCGTCGAGGGGCTGGGCCCCGGGCGCTTCCGCTGGCAGGAGCTGCCGGAAGCCGAGACGGTGGAGAATCGCTTTGCCGTGGTGCTTCATCTGATTTCCCTGCGCCACAACCGGCGCCTGCGCGTGCGTACCTTTGCAGCGGACGAGTCGTTTCCGATTGTGCCCTCCGTGGTAGAAATCTGGAACGCGGCTAACTGGTATGAGCGGGAAGCCTTTGACCTGTACGGCATCATCTTTGAAGGTCATCCGGATCTGCGTCGAATTCTGACCGACTATGGTTTTACCGGCCATCCCTTCCGCAAGGACTTCCCCTTAATCGGCAATGTCACCGTGCGCTATGACGAAGAGCGCCAGCGGGTGATTTACGAGCCGGTGGAAATTGAGCCGCGCGTGCTGGTGCCGCGCGTCATCCGCGAAGACTCGCGCTATCAGGCTGACGAGATCGATCAGGCCGCTGAGGCCGGTGGAGCTGAAGAGCATGGGTGATATCAATAGCTATACGATGAATTTTGGTCCGCAGCATCCGGCGGCCCATGGCGTACTGCGCCTGGTGCTGGAGCTGGACGGTGAAACCGTGGTGCGGGCCGACCCGCACGTCGGCCTGCTGCACCGCGCGACGGAGAAGCTGGCGGAAAGTAAGCCGTTTAACCAGTCCATTGGCTACATGGACCGGCTCGACTACGTCTCCATGATGTGCAACGAGCACGCCTACGTGCGCGCCATCGAACAGCTGCTGGGGATCGAGCCGCCGAAGCGTGCGCAAATGATTCGCACCATGTTCGACGAGATCACGCGGCTGGGGAACCACCTGATGTGGACCGGCGCCAACGGACTCGACCTGGGCGCCATGACCGTGTTCCTCTACGCGTTCCGTGAGCGCGAAGCCACCATGGACATGTATGAGGCAGTTTCCGGCGCACGCATGCACGCCAGCTACTACCGCCCGGGCGGCGTCTATCGTGATCTGCCGGATCGCATGCCGCAACATAAAGAATCGCCCTGGACCAAGGGCAAGGACCTGAAGCGCAAGAACGAGTGGCGCGACGGCAGCCTGCTTGACTTCATCGAAGCGTTTGCCACGGATTTCCCGGCCCGCGTGGATGAATATGAAGAACTGCTGACCGACAACCGTATCTGGAAGCAGCGTACGGTGAATATCGGCGTGGTCTCACCAGAGCGCGCCCTGCAGTTGGGCTTTACCGGCCCCATGCTGCGTGCTTCCGGGGTGGAGTGGGACCTGCGCAAGAAAGAGCCCTATGCGGCCTATGCTGACATGGACTTCGACATTCCCGTCGGCGTCAACGGTGACTGCTACGACCGCTATCTGGTGCGCATTGAGGAAATGCGTCAGTCCGCATCCATCATCTTGCAGTGCGTCAAGTGGCTGCGGGAAAATCCCGGCCCGGTCATGCTCAAGAATTTCAAGGTCATCCCGCCTACGCGCGAGGAAATGAAGGATGACATGGAAGCGCTGATTCACCACTTTAAGCTGTTCACCGAGGGCTACTGTGTGCCCGCTGGTGAGACCTATGCAGCCGTCGAGGCGCCGAAAGGCGAGTTCGGCTGCTATCTGGTGTCTGACGGCGCCAACAAGCCCTTCCGTGCCCACTTCCGGGCGCCGGGCTTTGCGCACCTTTCCGCCATGGAAGAGATGGTGAAAGGGCATATGCTCGCGGACGTGCCGGCCATGATCGGTACACAGGACATTGTGTTTGGAGAGGTGGATCGCTAATGGCCCACAAAGCTGCATACGCAGCGGGTAAAGCCGACCTGTTATCGGCCGAGACCCGCGCCACGATTGACCACTGGGTGGCCAAGTTCCCGGCTGATCGCAAGCGCTCGGCGCTGATTCAGTCCCTGCTGGCTGCGCAAGAGCAGAACGACGGCTACCTGAGCCGCGATCTGGTCGAGGCCGTGGCCGACTACCTGGATCTGCCGCCGGTTTGGGCGGCCGAGGTGGCAAGCTTCTATTCCATGTTCCATAACGAGCCTTGCGGCCGGAACAAGGTAAACATTTGCACCAATATTTCCTGCTGGCTGAATGGAGCGGACTCGCTGGTCGCCCACGCCGAGCAGAAACTGGGCATCAAGATGGGTGAGACAACGCCGGATGGGCGGGTCACCCTCGTGGTGGAGGAGGAGTGCCTGGCGGCCTGCTGTGGAGCGCCCATGATGGTGGTGAATGGTCACTATCATGAGGATCTCGACACGGAGGCCTTTGACCGTATTGTTGACGGGTTGGACTAAACATGGCCGAGCACAACGTCGTATTTACTACGCTGGATTTTGATGAACCTTGGACGCTGGAGAACTACCGCAAGACCGGTGGTTATGAGGCGTGGAAAAAAATTCTGGCGGAAAAGACGCCGCAGGAAGACATCATTGAAATGGTGAAGGCTTCCTCTCTGCGCGGCCGCGGCGGCGCGGGCTTTCCCACTGGGCTGAAGTGGAGCTTTATGCCCCGGTCGGCACCGGTGCAGAAATACATCCTCTGTAACTCGGACGAATCCGAGCCCGGTACCTGTCATGACCGCGACATCCTGCGTTACAACCCGCATTCGGTGATCGAAGGCATGGCCATTGCCGGCTACGCCATGGGTGCCAGCGTGGGCTACAACTACCTGCGCGGCGAGTTTCATCACGAGCCGTTCCATCGCTTCGATGACGCCCTGGCGGAGGCCTACGAGGCCGGTCTGCTGGGTAAGGATCTGGATGGTTCCGGCATCGATATGGACATTTATGGTGTGCTGGGCGCCGGCGCTTACATCTGTGGCGAAGAAACCGCCCTCATGGAGTCCTTGGAGGGCAAGAAAGGGCAGCCGCGCTTCAAACCACCGTTCCCGGCCAACTTTGGCCTGTACGGTAAACCGACCACCATCAACAACACGGAAACGCTGGCCTCGGTGCCGCACATTCTGCGTAACGGGGCTGACTGGTTCCTGAATATCGGCAAGCCGAACAATGGCGGGCCGAAAGTATTTTCTGTCTCTGGCCACGTGGCCAAGCCGGGCAACTTTGAGATTCCGCTGGGCACACCGTTTCCGGAGTTGCTGGAAATGGCCGGTGGCATGCGTAATGGCAACGCGCTGAAAGGGGTGATTCCCGGCGGCTCTTCCATGCCGGTACTACCCGCAGACGTCATGATGGAAACCACCATGGACTATGACTCGATCGGCAAAGCCGGTTCGGGCCTGGGCTCCGGTGCGGTGATCGTGATGGATGAAACCACCTGCATGGTGGGCGCCTGCACGCGCATCGCGCGTTTCTATCACATGGAATCCTGTGGCCAGTGCACCCCCTGCCGTGAGGGTACGGGCTGGATGCACCGGGTGCTGCAGCGCATTCTTGATGGCAACGGTACCCGTGAAGATCTGGGGCTGTTGAAATCGGCAGCGGGTCAGATTGAAGGGCACACGATTTGCGCCTTTGGCGAGGCGGCAGCCTGGCCGGTGCAGGGCTTCCTGCGTCATTTCTGGCATGAGTTCGAATACTTCGTAGACCACAAGCGTTCCATTGTTGATGGTGTCGGGGAGAAAGCCGCATGAGTGCCGTGGTCGACCAGGAGGTCGAAATGGTCAACATCGAGGTGGATGGCATTCCCCTCGAAGTACCGAAGAACTCCATGATTATCGAAGCAACGGACAAGGCAGGTATTGCCGTTCCGCGCTTCTGCTATCACCGCAAGCTGACCATTGCCGCCAACTGCCGCATGTGTCTGGTGGACGTGGAGAAAGCACCCAAACCCCTGCCGGCCTGCGCCACGCCGGTCATGGACGGCATGAAGGTTTACACCCAGTCCAAGCGCGCCGTGGATGCGCAGCATGGGGTGATGGAGTTTCTGCTCATCAACCACCCGCTGGATTGCCCGATTTGTGATCAGGGCGGTGAGTGCGAGCTGCAGGATATGGCCATGGGCTATGGCCGCTCCGTATCGCGCTTTACCGAGCGCAAGCGGGTGGTTAAGGACAAGAATGTCGGTCCTCTGATCCAGACCGACATGACGCGCTGCATTCACTGCACGCGCTGTGTTCGTTTTCTGGAAGAAATCGCCGGTACCAGCGAGATGGGTGGTTCTGGCCGTGGCGATCGCACCGAGATCGGTACCTGTCTGGAAACCAGCATCGATTCGGAGCTGTCCGGAAACGTCATTGACCTGTGTCCCGTAGGCGCACTGACCAATAAGCCGTTCCGCTACTCGGCCCGTTCCTGGGAGCTGGTGGCCCAGCCGACCCACGCGATTCATGACGGCGTGGGCTCCGCGCTTTACTACCACACGCGCCGCGGTGATGTGATGCGGGCGGTGCCGCGTGATCAGGAAACGCTGAACGAATCCTGGCTCACGGACCGCGATCGCTACAGCCACTTTGGCCTGTACACGGAAGACCGTGTGCAGCGGCCCGCCATCAAGCGTGACGGCGTCTGGGTTGATGTCAGCTGGGATGAGGCTTTCGCTGCTGCGCATGCCATCTTGAAGGCGCAAGCGGGCGACGAGCTGGGTATCCTCATGTCTCCCAGTGCCAGTTCCGAGGCCTATTTCCTGGCCCGACGACTGGCTGACGGGCTCGGTTGCGGTCACATTGATCACCGCCTGCGCGAAGCCGACTTTGCCGATGACGGCTTCCGTCCGACCACTTTCGGGGCGCCGATCGCCGCGCTGGAAGCCAGCGACGCGATTCTGCTGATTGGCTCCAATATTCGCCATGAAGCCCCCATCCTTGGCCACCGGGTGCGTAAGGCCAGTCTGGCCGGCGCCAGCATCTACGCGCTGAACCCGGTGGACTGGAACTTCCACTTTGATCTGGCCGACGGCATGATCGCTGCGCCCCAGGAAATGGTGGCGGAACTTGCCGCGCTGGCTCAGGCGGTTGCCGAAGTCAGCGGCAAAGCCCTGCCGGAGGCCTTGCAGCCGGCGCTGGGCAGCGCCGATGTCGCTGCTTACCGAGCCATGGCAGAAGGCCTCTGCAAATCCAACAAGCCCAGCGTTATTGTGGGTCAGGCGGCCATGACCCACGGTCAGGCCAGCTGGCTGCGGCAACTGGCACGTTGGCTGGCAGCGGCCAGCGGTGCGGCCCTGAATCTGTTGCCCTATGGCGGCAACACCACGGGCGCTGCTGCCATGGGTGCCCTGCCGCAGCATGGCGGTCTTAACGCTGCCGATATGCTGGCCACGCCGCGTAAAAGCTATCTGCTTTGGGATCTGGAGCCGGCTCGTGACCTGGAAAACCCCGCGCGCGCCATGCAGGCCCTGAGCCAGGCGGAAGGTGTTATCGCGGTTACTTCCTATGCCAGTGATGCGCTGCTGGAGGTGGCGGATGTGCTGCTGCCACTGGCCGCCTGGCCGGAAACGGAAGCGTCCTACATGAATTTGGAAGGCCACCGTTTCGCGGTCCGACCCGCCGGCCGTGCGGTGGGTGAGTCGCGGCCTGGTTGGAAGATTCTGCGTCGCCTGGGCGAGGCCTGCGAGCTGCCCGGTTTTGACCAGGTGGATCTGGCTGAAATTCGGGCTGCCATGCCAGAAGCGGCTCCAGTTGCTGCGACTGAGCTGGCCAAACTGGAAGCGCCGACACCCGCCTCGGGACTCTACCGTTTTGGCGCCGTACCCATGTACGCCGTGGACGCCATGTGCCGGCGATCGCCTGCGCTACAGTCCACGGTGCATGCAAAGGGAGCCGACGAAGTACGGCTCAATCCCGCAGACGCGGCGTCTCTGGGTCTCAAGGACGGTGATCATGCGCAGGTCAGTCAGGGCGGCGAGGCCCTGACCCTAAGCGTGAAGTTGTCTTCCGCTCTGCCCCCGGGCGCTGTGGCGGTGGCCGCGGCCACCGCTGAAGCCGAAGTGCTCGGTGCGGCCATGGGACCAATTACCGTGCAAGCGAATGAAGGAGCTGCAGGCTGATGGACGCCGTGCTTGAGTTGATCTGGATCGTTGCCAAGATCCTGATGATTACCGTGCCGTTGATCCTGACGGTGGCGTACTTTACCTATGCGGAACGGCGCGTCATTGGTTTCATGCAGGCGCGCATGGGTCCGAACCGGGTGGGTATTTTTGGCTTCAGCCTCTGGGGTCTGGCACAACCGTTCGCGGACGTGTTCAAGCTGCTGCTGAAAGAGATCGTGTTGCCGGCCAATGCCAACCGCTTTCTCTTCTTCCTGGCGCCGATCCTGACCCTGGCACCGGCGTTTGCCGCCTGGGCCGTGATTCCCTTCAGCGACACGCTGGTGCTGGCGGATATCGATGCGGGCGTGTTGTACCTGCTGGCCATGATGTCCATCGGTATCTACGGCATTATCATCGCCGGCTGGGCCTCCAACTCCCAGTACGCCTTTCTCGGTGGCCTGCGCTCGGCGGCGCAGATGGTGTCCTACGAAATCGCCATGGGTTTCGCCCTAGTAGGTGTGCTGGTCATGGCCGGCACGCTCAACCTGAACGAGATTGTGCGCGCCCAGTCGGGCGGTATCTTCGACTGGTTCTGGCTGCCCCTGTTCCCGCTGTTTATCGTTTACTGGATTTCCGGTGTCGCGGAAACCAACCGTGCGCCCTTCGACGTTGCCGAGGGTGAGTCGGAGATTGTGGCCGGTTTCCATGTGGAGTACTCCGGTGCGGCCTTTGCCGTGTTCTTCCTGGCGGAATACGCCAACATGATCATGATTTCCTGCTTGGTGGCCCTGTTCTTCCTGGGTGGCTGGCTGTCTCCCTTCCAGGGCATGCCGGTGCTCGGAGACACCATTTTGGCTCAGGGCGGCATCCACTGGTTCCTGGCCAAATCCGCGTTTTTCATGTTTTCGTTTTTGTGGCTGCGTGCCACCTTCCCGCGCTATCGCTATGACCAGATCATGCGTCTGGGCTGGAAGGTTCTGGTGCCGATCGCCATTGCCTGGGTGTTGGTGTCCGCTGCCATCAAGCTCTCCGGCGCTGTGATTCTGGGGTCCTGACCATGTCTGCCGTAACCCGTTACTTTAAATCGCTGATGCTGCTGGAACTGTTGGGCGGCCTGAGCGTCACGCTGCGCCAGTTCTTCCGGCCCAAATTCACCGTGCGCTATCCGGAAGAGAAAACGCCGAAGTCCAATCGTTTTCGCGGCCTGCACGCACTGCGCCGTTACCCGAACGGTGAAGAGCGCTGCATTGCCTGCAAGCTATGTGAGGCGGTCTGCCCGGCGCTGGCCATCACCATCGATTCGGAACGTCGTGATGACGGCACGCGCCGCACCACGCGCTATGACATTGACCTGTTCAAGTGCATCTACTGCGGATTCTGTGAGGAATCCTGCCCGGTGGATTCCATCGTGGAAACCACCTTCCATGAGTATCACTTCGAAAATCGCGGTGAAAACATAATGACCAAGCCCAAACTGCTGGCCATCGGTGATCGGTTGGAAGCGCAGATTGCGGCGGACAAACAACAGGACGCGGCCTACCGATGATTTTTGGAATTGATATCACGGTCGCGCTGTTCTATCTGTTCGCGACCTTAATGATTGCTGCCGCGCTGGCCGTTATCAGTACCCGTAACCCGGTGTACTCGGCCCTGTTTCTGGTGCTGACCTTCTTTACCGCCGCGGCGCTGTGGATTCTCATGCAGGTCGAGTTTCTGGGTATCGTGCTGGTGGTGGTCTATGTGGGCGCCGTCATGGTGCTGTTCCTGTTCGTGATCATGATGCTGGACATGAACCTGGCGCCACTGAAGGCCGGTTTTATTCGCTACCTGCCCATCGGTATTGGCGTTGCGCTGGTTATGGCCGGTGAGCTGCTGCTGGTGCTGTGGGCGCGCGGTCGTTTCGGTGCCGAGCAGTTTCCGATTCCGGCGGACCGCGCGGCTGACTACAGCAATACGGAAGCGGTCGGTGAGTGGATGTATACGCAGTTTCTGCTGCCCTTCGAGGTTGCCGGCATCATTTTGCTGGTCGCCATCGTGGCAGCCATTGCCCTGACCCAGCGTCGTCGTACCGATGCGCTGAAACAGAGCCCGGCCCGCCAGGTGCGCGTCAAGCGTGACGAGCGGGTTCGTCTGGTGAAGATGAAATCCGAAGCGCCGGCACAAGGCGACAGGACCTAAAACATGATAACCCTTGCGCACTATTTGACGCTGGGCGCCATTTTGCTGTGTATCAGCGTGGCCGGTGTCTTTTTGAATCGAAAGAACGTGCTCATTCTGCTCATGTGCATCGAGTTGATGTTGCTGGCAGTAAATATGAACTTCGTGGCTTTCTCACGCTTCATGGACAACCTGGATGGGCAGGTGTTCGTGTTCTTCATTCTCACGGTAGCTGCTGCTGAGGCCGCCATCGGCCTGGCCATTCTGGTGGTGCTGTTCCGCAACCGTTCCACCATTAACGTCGAAGAACTCGACGAGCTGAAGGGATAGGGCAATGGATCTCAAAACCCTGTTAATTGTGATCCCGCTGTTGCCCCTGTTCGGTGCCATTGTGGCCGGGCTCGGACGCCATATCGTGGGTCGCGCCGGTGCACACTGGGTCACGATCCTGGCGGTGGCAGCGTCCTGCGCCCTCTCCGTCAGCGTGCTCTATCAACAGATGTTTGAGGGGCTGGAGGCATTGAACTTTAGTGTCTACACCTGGATGGTGGTAGAAGGGGTGACCTTTGAGGTTGGCTTCCTGGTTGATCACCTCACGTCGCTCATGATGTGCGTGGTGACCTTTGTGTCGCTCATGGTGCACATCTATACCATCGGCTACATGCAGGATGATCCGGGCTATCAGCGCTTTTTCGCCTACATCAACCTGTTTACCTTCGCCATGCTTATGCTGGTCATGGCGAACAACTTCATGCAGCTGTGCTTTGGCTGGGAAGCGGTGGGGCTGGTGTCCTATCTGCTGATCGGGTTCTGGTTCAAGAAAGATACGGCCATCTTCGCCAACATGAAGGCATTTCTGGTCAACCGCGTAGGTGATTTTGGATTCCTGCTCGGCATTGCGGCCGTGCTCATGACCTTCAACTCCCTGGATTACGCGGAAGTCTTTGCGGCGGCTCCGGACGCGGCGAACGACACGATTGCCCTGATTCCCGGCGTGGAATGGAACCTCATGACGGTGATCTGCATCTGCCTGTTCATCGGCGCCATGGGCAAATCCGCTCAGGCACCGCTGCATGTCTGGCTGCCGGACTCCATGGAAGGCCCGACGCCAATTTCTGCCCTGATCCACGCCGCGACCATGGTAACTGCGGGCATCTTTATGGTGGCGCGCATGTCGCCCCTGTTTGAGATGAGTGAGGCGGCGCTGAGCTTTGTGATGCTGATCGGTGCCTTTACCGCCCTGGCCATGGGGGCCATCGGCATTGTGCAGAATGACATCAAGCGCGTGGTGGCCTATTCCACCCTGTCCCAGTTGGGATACATGACGGTGGCTCTGGGCGTATCGGCCTACTCGGCGGCCATCTTCCATCTCATGACCCACGCCTTCTTTAAGGCGCTGCTGTTCCTGGGTGCAGGCTCAGTGATCATTGCCATGCATCACCAGCAGGACATGCGCTACATGGGTGGTTTGCGCAAATATATGCCGGTGACCTGGCTCACCGGTTGGCTCGGCACGCTGGCACTGGTGGGCTTTCCCTTCTTCTCGGGCTACTACTCCAAGGATGCGATCATCCTGTCCGTGGGCGCGTCCGAGCGCTTCGGCAGTGATATTGCCTACTGGGCCGTTGAGTTGGGCGTGTTCATCACGGCGCTGTACAGCTTCCGTCTGCTGTATCTGACCTTCCATGGGCCAGAGAAATTTGAAGTGTTGCCGGGTGCTGATCCGCACGCGCACCTGCCGGACGGACAACTGGCCCACAAGCCCCATGAGCCGCCGCTGGTGGTTACCGTGCCGCTGGTGCTGCTGGCCATACCGTCCGTGCTTCTGGGCTTCTTTACCATGCAGCCGATTCTGTTTGGCGGCTGGCTTTCAGATGCCATCACGGTGAATCCGGCTAACGATGTGGTAGCCAAAATTGGTGCCGAGATTGATGGCCCGGTGGGCATGGCACTGCACGGCTTTGTGACCCTGCCGTTCTGGCTGATGATGGGCGGCCTGGCGCTGGCTACGGTAATTTACCTGTTCCGTCCGTCGATTGCCGACGCGGTGCGGGCGCGCGCCGGGTTCCTGTATCGCTTGCTGGACAACAAGTACTACTTCGACCAGTTCAACCAGAAGGTGTTTGCCGATGGCACGGTCAAGTTGGGTCGCGGTCTCTGGAGCAAAGCGGACGCGGGCTTTATCGACGGCCTGCTGGTGAATGGATCGGCCAAGCTGGTGGCACTGATGGCTGGTTTTGTGCGCCGCTGGCAAACCGGTTTCCTCTACGACTACGCCTTTTCCATGATTATCGGTTTGATCGCCATTCTCGGCGTTTGGGTGGTGCTCTGATGATGCCGCTGCTAAGTATTCTGATCTGGCTGCCGATTGTCGGCGGCGCTCTGGTGCTGGCGCTGGGCGAGCAGCGTGCCCCCGCGGCGCGTTACCTGTCACTGCTGATTGCGCTGGCAACGCTGGCCCTGTGCGTACCCCTGTATACGGGTTTTGACAACAGCACGGCGGCCATGCAGTTCGTAGAGCAAAGCGTCTGGATAGAAACCTTCAAGGTGAATTACCACCTAGGTATCGATGGTTTCTCCTTGCCGCTGATTCTGCTCACGGCCTTTTTTGGCCCGCTGGTGGTGCTGGGTGCCTGGGAAGTGGTGCAGGACAAGGTGCATCAGTACATGGCTGCCTTCCTGATCATGGAGGGCCTTATGGTTGGCGTGTTCGCCGCGCTGGATGGTCTGCTCTTCTACGTGTTCTTCGAAGCCATGCTGATCCCCATGTTTCTGGTGATTGGCATGTGGGGTGGACCCCGCCGCGTCTATGCGACCATCAAGTTCTTCCTGTATACCTTCCTGGGTTCCGTGTTCATGCTGGTCGGCATTATCTACCTGTATAACCAGGCTGACAGCTGGAACATCATGACCTGGCATGCGCTGCCACTCACCATGCAGGAGCAGATCTGGCTGTTTCTTGGCTTCTTTGCCGCTTTCGCGGTCAAGATCCCCATGTTTCCCGTGCATACCTGGCTGCCCGATGCGCACGTGGAGGCCCCCACCGGTGGTTCGGTGGTGCTGGCCGCCATCATGCTGAAGATCGGTGGCTATGGCTTTGTACGCTTCAGTCTGCCTATTGCGCCGGATGCCAGTGGTGCCCTGGACGGTTTCGTCATTGCCCTGTCGCTGATCGCCGTGGTTTACATCGGCTTTGTGGCGCTGGTGCAGAAGGACATGAAGAAGCTCATCGCTTATTCCTCCATTTCGCACATGGGTTTTGTGACGCTGGGCATCTTCATCGCCTTTAGCATCTACCGTAATTCCGGTTCCATGCACGGCGCCGGTCTTGGCATGGAAGGCGCCATGGTGCAAATGGTGTCCCATGGTTTCATTTCCGGTGCCCTGTTCCTGTGCGTGGGCGTGCTCTATGACCGGGTGCACAGCCGTGAAATCTCCGCTTACGGCGGCGTGGCCAACACCATGCCCTGGTTTGCCTTCTTTGCCGTGTTGTTTTTCATGGCCAACTCAGGGCTGCCCGGGACCAGTGGCTTCGTTGGCGAATTCATGGTCATTCTGGCGTCTTTCCGGGCCAACTTCTGGTACGCCTTTGCGGCGGGGCTGACCCTGATACTGGGTGCGGCCTACAGCCTGTGGCTGGTCAAGCGGGTGATTTTCGGCAAGGTGGGCAACGACAACGTGGAAGCGCTGGAAGACATCAATGCACGCGAAGCAGTCATGCTGTCTTCCCTGGCCTTTATGGTGCTTTTGGTCGGGCTCTGGCCTGCACCGCTGGTCGACATGATGCACGTTTCCGTCAATCAGCTCCTTGAGCAAATTGCTGTCAGCAAAATCAATTAGGCGAAAAGAACCGATATGAATGCTTCAATGCTGATTGCCGCGCCGGAACTGCTGGTCCTGATCATGGGCTGCGTGGTGCTGTGCGTGGATCCATTTTTACGTGAAGACCGTCGCGGGATTATCCATATGCTGGGCATGTTGACGCTGCTGCTGGCGGCCATCATCACGCTCCGCCACGAGCCCGCCGGAGCGGGTCAGGCTGCGGTGACTGCCTTCAACGGCGCTTTTATCAGCGACCCCATGAGCGACGTGCTGAAACTCTTCGCCTACGCGACCCTGGGGTTGGTCTTCGTTTATGCGAAGCACTACCTGCGTACCTTTGACCAGTTCCGTGCGGACTATTACACGCTCAGCCTGTTCGCCCTGCTGGGTGTCATGCTGCTGATCTCGGCCAATAGCCTGATCATGGTCTATCTCGGCCTGGAGCTGACGTCGCTGGCTTCCTACGCGTTGGTTGCCTTGAACCGGAAGTCTGCTCGCGGTTCCGAGGCCGCCATGAAATATTTCGTGCTCGGCTCCATGGCTTCGGGTCTGTTGCTCTATGGCATGTCCATGGTCTACGGGGCCACTGGCTCCATGGCCCTGCCGGTCATTGCCGAGTCACTGGCTGCCAACGGCACCGACGATGTGCTGCTGATCGTCGGTCTGGTATTCATGGTCATTGGTATTGCCTTCAAACTGGGCGTGGTGCCGTTCCACATGTGGGTGCCCGATGTGTACGATGGCGCGCCGCTGGCGGCCACCCTGTTTATTTCCACCGTGCCGAAGCTGGCCGCCTTCGCCATGGCCTATCGCATTCTTGCGGTGGGGCTGGGTGAGATGCAGGGCGACTGGCAGCAGATGCTAGCCGCTCTGGCGCTGGCATCCTTGATCATCGGTAACCTCACGGCCATTGTGCAGACCAATATTCGCCGCATGCTGGCCTATTCAACGGTCGGCCACATGGGTTTCGTTTTGCTGGGCATGCTGCCGGGTACGGCCACTGGCTACGGCTCATCCCTGTTCTACATTGTGGTCTACGCTCTCATGTCGGCCGCTGGTTTTGGCATGCTGGTACTGCTCAGTGGGCGCGGAGTGGACTGTGAACAGCTGGACGACCTGAAGGGGCTCAACCGTCGTAATGGCTGGTATGCGGCCATTATGGCCATGGTCATGTTCTCCATGGCCGGCGTGCCCGTATTTGTCGGGTTCTTCGCCAAGCTGCTGGTCATTAAGGCGGTGCTGGATGCGGGCATGATCAATCTGGCCGTGGCGGCGGTGATTTTCTCCGTGATCGGTGCCTTCTATTATCTGCGGGTGGTCAAGCTGATGTACTTCGATGAGCCCGCTGCCGAGACCCGTTTTGAGCCGCCCGTGGACTTCAGCGCGGCGATTTCTCTGAATGGCGTCCTCATGCTTGGACTGGGCTTTTTCTCCGGCAGCTTGATCGCCCTGTGCGTGAACAGCTTCCTGGTCTGAGGTGGTCGTAGAAATCCGTCGCAAGAGGGCTTGACCCTATGGGGCTGAAGCCGTAACATGCGCATCCTTGCTGATGCGGGGTGGAGCAGTCTGGCAGCTCGTCGGGCTCATAACCCGAAGGTCGCAGGTTCGAATCCTGCCCCCGCTACCAAGTTTTGAAGGTGTCCCGTGACGAGCTCGGGACATCGCTAAAAAGGGCCCAGCAGGGCCTTTTTTATTGGGTCGGCCCCGAGGTCGATCGCTGTGCGAATAATGGAAGATGCAATGATTCGATAACGGCCTCATTTGCCCACCGCTGCGCGTCGAGATGGACTCGTGTGTTGCTTTGGGTTGGTTTCGGTGCACCGTATCATGCACCGGTAACAGGGGCCTTGCGCCCTTTTTTTGTGCGCCTTGAACAGAGCTGAGCGGGCTTCGGCCCGACGGGAAAACGATGAGCAGTAACCGACTGATTGAACTATTGCAGCCGCTGGTGGAAGCGCTGGGCTACGAATTTGTGGGCCTGGAGTATCAAAAGAACCCGCAGCATGGGCTGCTGAGGATTTACATCGACGGCCCCGAGGGTGTTGGGCTGGAGGACTGCGAGACGGTCAGCCGGGAAGTGGCGGCGCAGCTGGATGTAGAAGACCCCATCGCCGGTCACTACAACCTGGAAGTGTCCTCACCGGGCCTAGACCGGCCCCTGTTCACACCGGAGCAGTACGTCCAGTTCCTCGGCTATGAGGCCAAGCTCACCAGCTTTGCGCCGGTGGATGGACGGCGCAAGTTCAAGGGCGAAT
>JABSSV010000238.1 GCA_013213875.1 Lysobacterales bacterium | reverse complement strand
GACGCGCCGGTCCATAACGGTCGCTGGACTCGCGTAGCGCGGCTGGCACCGGCCTCCATAGCACCCACCCAGCGGGCCGTTGCACGGACTCGGCTGCTGCTGGACCGCTACGGTATCGTCAGTCGCCCCTGCCTGACGGGCGAGCAGATGAGCGGTGGCTTTGGCCCCATGTACAAGGTGTTGCGCGAGCTGGAAGAGCAGGGTCGCGTGCGCCGTGGCTATTTTGTAGAGGGCCTGGCGGGCGCCCAGTTTGCCTACGCCGGCGCCATTGACCGGTTGCGCAGCGGACGCAGCGCTGTGGAAGAGCGCGATCACCTGGTGAGTGCTGACGACACGCAGCTGCTGGCCGCGCTGGATCCCGCCAATCCCTACGGGGCCATTGCGCCCTGGCCGGACACGGGTGAGCAGGAACCGCGTACGCCCCGTCGGGCCGCCGGCTGCTGGGTGTTGCTGACCCGTGGCAGGCCCGCGCTCTATCTGTCCGGCGGCGGCCGCAAGCTGCTTACTTTCCCCGCTACGCTGCGCGATGAGGAAGGTGCTCTGGCGGCCGCGCTCGAAGCCCTGCGCAGCCTGCCCAAAGGCGCCTACCGGGGCAGCCTGACCATTGAAACCATTGATGGCGAAGCAGCACGCGAAAGCGCGCTGCTGGACCAGTTCCTGGCCGCCGGCTTCAGCCGCGATTACAAGGGACTCATGGATGTGCGCCCGGACAACCTGCGCGCGATACCCGGTCGTCGAAGCGCGAGCAAAGGCAGTGCCTGAAGGCGACACGATCCACAAAATTGCCAACTTCCTTGCCCCGCGCATGGTCGGTGAGCGGGTGCACACGATTACCGTGGCTCCCCGCTTCCCTAGGCGACCCTTTGCCGGTGACACGGTGCGCAGCGTGGAGGCCCACGGCAAGCATCTCTACATCGGCTTCGCCGGCGGCCCGGCCCTGCGCAGCCACCTCGGCATGTATGGCTCCTGGCATTTCTACGCGCCCGATGCAGATTGGCAGAAACCCGCCAGCCAGGCCTCGCTGATACTGGCAACGGAGCACACGGACTATGTGTGCTTCAATGCCAAAGAGGTGGAATGGGTGCGTATGCCCAGCGTCCGGGGGCGCATTCTTGACCAGCGTCTGGGCCCGGATCTGACCACGGGACAGGTGGACACCCGCGCTGTCGTGCGCCGCGCGCGGGACCTGTTAGAGCCGGAAACACCACTGATTGACGTATTGCTGGATCAGCGCGTGGCCTGCGGCATCGGCAACGTCTACAAGTCCGAATTACTGTTTATTCAGCGACACAGACCCTTGCTGCCGCTTATGGCGATCAGTGACGCGGACCTGGCAGCCAGCTTTGCGCTGGCGGCCGAACTACTGGCCAGCAATCTGGGCGGCGGTAAGCGGGTCACGCGCCGGGAAAATGACGGCGCCGGCAGGCTGTGGGTGTACGCGCGTCAGGGCGCGCCCTGTCTGCGCTGCGAGCACCCGATCCACTACGCCCGGCTGGGGCAGCACCATCGGGGCACCTACTGGTGCCCGCGCTGTCAGCCCTGAGCGCCAGAGCTAGCCAGTGGAGCGCGCGTCCAGCCCATGCTCGGCCAGCAACTGCTCACGAATGTGCAGCAAATACAGCGCGATGGCGGTCACGATAACGCCGGACAACAGGTAAAGGGACGCTGCCCAGAGCCCAAAACGGTCGGTCAGAAACAGGCCGGTAAGCGGCGCAAAGGCGGCCCCGAAAATCCACGACAGATTGGTTGAAAGCGCGCTGGCAGAGTAGGCGTATTTGGGTTTGAAACGTTTGGGCACGATGGCACCGGACTGGCCATGGGCAAAGCCCAGCAACATGAAGCCCAGCAGAATAAAGACGGCCGGATGGCTATCCAGCGTGCCGATGGTCAGGCAGAGCAAGGAGATCATCAGCGTGCCGACACCCACGACCCAGCGGCGGCTGAAGTGGTCCGCCATCCAGCCTGACAGCACCACCATCAGAATCGCCAGACCGCTGCCCAACAATTGCAGCAGTAGAATCTGGGTAATGGGCCAGTCCGTGTACAGCAAGGCGTAGCCCAGCGGAAACACGGTCACCATATGCAGCAGCGCATAGCTGGCCAACGGGGCAAAAGTGGACAAAATGATAGGGCGCCACTGGGACCGAATCATGTCGCGGATCGGACTCAGGCGCGTGACCTTGGCATCGGCCCCGAAGTTCGTATTCAGCAGACGAATGCGGGCAAACAGGGACACCACATTGACCGCCATCACCGCAAAGAACGCGAAGCGCCAGCCGTAGGTAATGAATTCTTCGTCGGTGAGGAAACCGGTCAGCACGTAGAACAGCGAGGCAGCGACCGCGAAGCCGATGGGGCTGCCGAGCTGTGGCACCATGGCATAAATCCCCTCGCGTTCTTTCGGTGCGGCATTTTGCAGCTGCAGGGTAATGCCGTCCCAGGAACCTCCCAGACCCAGACCCTGGCCGATTCGCAGCACCGCCAGCAGCACGGGCGCCAGCCAGCCTAACTCCGCGTAGCCGGGAAGCAGGCCGATGGCCACGGTACAGGTACCAAAGACGATCATGGCGATGGTGACTTTGGCCTGCAGTCCGATTTTGCGCTGAATCTTGCGGGCCAGCAAACTGGCGACCGGGCGGGCCAGAAAGGCCAGCGCGAAGACCGCAAAGGACAGCATGGTGCCCTGCACGGGCTCAAAGTTGGGGAAGAACAGCCTTGGGAAGACCAGCGCCGAGGCGATGGCGTAAACAAAGAACCCGAAATAATCCGTGACTCGAGCCATGATCACGGTGGTGATCACCTCGTCAACGGTGGCTGATGATTGCGTCGATAAAGTCGTGTCTGACACGTTGAATTGCCTCGTTTGAAGCCTTATCTTAGTGGCTGTTCGGGAAGCTTGCACGAACGGCTTACGAATACATGCTCAGGCCTCGTCGGGGCCATCGACCCGCCGCATTGGCTAGTTAGCCACAGGCTAGTGTTCTATAATTATGCACTAGCGAGACACTTTTTTGAGGACTTCTTCGGTGAAGCTTTTGCGCTTAGCAGCGCCGCTGATGCTCCTTGCCTTCCTGACCGGCTGTGAACTCGTTGTCTTAGAGCCAGCCGGAGACATTGCTGCACAGCAAGGCAAGCTGATTATCTACGCCACGGTTCTGATGTTGATTGTCATCGTCCCGGTCATGGCATTGACGGCGTTTTTTGCATTTCATTACCGCGCCTCGAATGGCAAATCTTCCTATGCACCCGAATGGAGTCATTCGGTGAGTCTGGAGATTGTCGTCTGGACGTTGCCCCTGGCCATCATTATCTGTCTGGCCGGCCTGACCTGGGTTGCGACCCATCGGCTCGAGCCCTACAACGACCTGAGCCGCATTTCTGCAACCCAGCCCATTGATCCCACCGTGCAGCCGCTGACCATTCAGGTGGTCGCGCTGGACTGGAAGTGGCTGTTCATCTACCCGGAGCAGGGCATCGCAACGGTTAACGAGGTTGCCGCAGTGGTGAACCGGCCCATTGAGTTCAAGCTGACCTCCGACACGGTCATGAACTCCTTCTACATTCCCGCACTGGCCGGCCAGATCTATGCCATGCCCGGCATGGAAACGGAACTGAACGCGGTGATCAACCGCGCGGGAGATTTTGAGGGTTTTTCCGCCAACTACAGCGGTAACGGCTTCTCAAAAATGCGTTTCCGCTTCCACGGCATGGACGAGGCAGGCTTTGAGGACTGGGTGCAGCAGGTGCGGGACGGCAGCGAGACCAGCCTGAGCCGCGAAAACTATGTGGCCCTGGCCCAACCCACCACCGGTAATCCGGTGAGTTACTACAACGGAGTGGCCGACGACTTGTGGCGCCGTGCGCTCAACCTCTGCGTTACGCCCGGCGTCCTGTGCATGGACGACATGATGATGGTTGACGCCCTCGGTGGCGGTGGTCTGCTGGGCCTGATGAACCGGGAGATTTTTGCCGGCATCTGCGCCGCAGACGACGCGCTAACGCTTTACCAACTGCTACACCCGGACACGCTGCCGGAAGGGCCTCAACCACTGGCGAGCCCGGTGGTGCAAAGCCCGCTGCTGGAGACGAGATAAGTCATGTCTGATGTAGAAACCATGGCCCGGGGCACCATGGGTGCGGCCGTAGCCGACCCGCTATGGGGCAAACTGACCTGGGACATCTTTCCCTTCTACGACCCGCTGCTGCTGGTGACCTTCATCGGCACCTGCGTGGTGGCGGCGGTCGTTGTCGGGCTGATCACCTATTTCCGCCTCTGGGGCTATCTGTGGAACGAATGGTTTACCTCCATTGACCACAAGAAAATCGGCATCATGTACATGGTGCTGGGCATCGTGATGCTGTTGCGGGGCTTCTCGGACGCGCTGCTAATGCGCAGTCACCAGGCCCTGGCCTCGGCGGGCTTTGTGGGCTATCTGCCGCCCTATCACTACGATCAGGTCTTCACAGCCCACGGCGTGATCATGATCTTTTTCGTGGCCATGCCACTGATCACGGGCTTTATGAACTACATCATGCCGCTGCAAATCGGCGCCCGGGATGTGGCCTTTCCGTTCCTGAACAACTTCAGCTTCTGGTTAACCGTTTCCGGCGCCGTTCTCATCATGCTGTCGCTGTTCGTGGGCGAATTTGCCGCCACCGGCTGGCTGGCCTATCCACCCCTGTCCGGCTTGAGTTTCAGTCCCGGGGTGGGCATGGATTATTACCTTTGGGCGCTGAACATCGCCGGCATCGGCACCACCCTGTCGGGCATCAACCTCATCGTCACGCTGGTGAAGATGCGGGCCCCGGGCATGAGCTGGATGAAGATGCCTATCTTCTGCTGGACCACGCTGTGCACCAACGTGCTGATTGTGGCCACCTTCCCGGTGTTGACCGCGACCTTGGCCTTGCTGACAGCTGACCGCTACCTCGGCACCAACTTCTTTACCGCCGATATGGGCGGCAACCCCATGATGTACGTGAACCTGATCTGGATCTGGGGCCACCCGGAGGTGTACATCCTTACGCTACCGATTTTCGGTATTTTCTCCGAGGTAGTGCCGACCTTCAGCAAGAAGCGGCTGTTCGGCTACACCTCAATGGTCTATGCCACCTGCGTGATCATGATCCTCAGCTATCTCGTCTGGCTGCATCATTTCTTCACCATGGGCGCCGGTGCCGACGTGAACTCGTTCTTCGGCATCACCACCATGATCATTTCCATACCGACCGGGGCCAAGCTGTTTAACTGGTTATTTACCATGTACAAGGGGCGCATACGCTTTGAGGTACCCATGCTATGGGTCATCGGCTTCATGCTCACCTTTGTCATCGGTGGCATGACCGGCGTACTGCTGGCAGTGCCGCCGGCCGACTATGTGCTGCACAACAGCCTGTTCCTGGTGGCGCATTTCCACAATGTGATCATCGGCGGGGTGGTCTTTGGCATTTTTGCCGGCATTAACTACTGGTGGCCCAAGGCCTTCGGCTTCAAGCTGGATGACCGCTG
>JABSSV010000237.1 GCA_013213875.1 Lysobacterales bacterium | reverse complement strand
TTCCTGATTCAGGCGGTCCAGACGTTCAGCTGATATCCGTTTGAGTGGCGTACGACTCACGGGGCAGCAGAGTATTTCAAGGAGCTTTCCAGCAACGGCCATGGGGTATCTCACAAGCAGGTCAGGGCGCTTATTGTACGGCTTGTGGCGACGGACTTCAGGGGGCTGGACCTGGGGCCCGTGATGGGGCACGCTGCCTGCATGACGCGCAAGCCGAGTGCCATTGAACTGAGTCTGTTTGCCAGCCGCGTGGATGCGCTGTGTGAGGAGATGGGTGCGCTGCTGGGGCGCACCGCTTTTTCCCCCAATATTCGTGACCGGCTCGATTATTCCTGCGCGGCCTTCGATGCCAGCGGTCAGCTGCTGGGTCAGGCCACGCACATCCCGGTCCATTTGGGCAGCATGGCCTATGCCATGGGTGATCTGGCCGCCAGTCGGCGCTGGTCGCCCGGAGAGCAGGTGCTGCTGAACGATCCCTATGCCGGGGGCACCCATTTGCCGGATATTACTTTTATCGCGCCCGTGTTTGTCGCAGGACGGCTTATGGGTTTCGTTGCCAACCAGGCCCACCATGCGGATATTGGAGCGGACGCACCGGGCTCCATGCCCATCAGCACCCGCCTGGATCAGGAAGGGCTGCTGATCCCGCCCACGCGCATTATGGAACAGGATACCTGGTGTGAGCCGGTCCTCCAGGGTTTGCTGAACCAGCTGCGCGATGGCACGGCGGCACGGGGGGATTTTACCGCCCAGGCGGCGGCTAACCGGCTGGGCGCCCAGCGTCTGGAGGCGCTGGCAGCGTTACACGGTGCGGCCGGGTTTCAGCGCGCCTGTGCCGCTCTGCAGGACTACGGGGAACGGTTGGCGCAGGCACTGCTGGATGAACTGCCGGCCGGCGAATTATTTTTCCGGGACTGGCTGGATGATGATGGCGCGGGTACCCGTGACATTCCCATCAGCGTGCGTATCGATACGCGAAGCCGACCGGTGCAGGTTGACTTCACCGGGACCGGTGGGCAACTGGCCGGCAATCTCAACTGCCCCATGCCGGTGACTGCGGCTGCTGTCTTCTATGTGTTTCGCTGCCTCATGCCAGCGCAGACACCGGCCTGTGCCGGGGCCATGCGGGGTATCGAATTGCTCGCACCGGCCGGTTGTTTGCTTAACGCGCAGGCACCGGCTGCCGTTGCGGCCGGCAATGTGGAAACCAGCATGCGGATTGTGGATGTGGTCTGTGGTGCGCTGGCGCAAGCGCTGCCCGGGCGCATTGCTGCGGCCAGCCAGGGCACCATGAACAACCTGGCCATGGGCCGGGCCGGCGCTGATGGCTGGGACTACTATGAGACGCTGGCCGGTGGCATGGGCGCAGGCCCGCAGGCGCCGGGCGCCAGCGCCCGACACAGCCACATGACGAACACGCTCAATACGCCGGTTGAGGTGCTGGAGCGGCATTATCCGCTGCGGGTGCAACGCTATGCGCTGCGGCGGGGGTCTGGCGGCCGCGGACGACTGGCTGGCGGTGACGGGATTGTGCGCGAGTATGAGTTTCTGGCCCCGGCTACCCTGTCGCTGATCACGGAGCGCCGGCAGCGCGGGCCCTGGGGTCTGGCCGGCGGCGAGGCCGGGCAAGCGGGCGAAAACTGGCTGGACCAGGAGCGTCTGCCTGCCAAGGTGGAGCGGCAGGTGGCTGCCGGCCAACGCTTACGCGTAGCAACGCCCGGTGGCGGTGCGTTTGGACCGGAAGAACCTGAGTCCTAGCGGGACTTACTCGTAGCGCAGCGCGTCAATGGGATCCAGCTGTGAGGCCTTGGCGGCCGGAATAATACCGAAAATCACGCCCACGCCGGCGCTGAAGCCGAAGCTCAACAGAATGGCCCAACCCGGCACATAGGCCGGCGGAAATCCGGGCAGCAGCGTGGCCGCGAGGGCGCCGACGCCATAGCCCAGGGCGATGCCAATCAGGCCACCCACCAGGCACAGCATGACGGCCTCGATCAGAAACTGCAGCAGAATGTCCCGCCGCGTGGCCCCCAGCGCTTTGAGAATGCCGATCTCCCGGGTGCGCTCGGTCACCGAGACCAGCATGATATTCATGATGCCAATGCCGCCCACCAGCAGGGAAACGCCCACGATGCCGACCACCGCCGCCGTGATGGTTGAAATGATGGCGTTGAAAGATTCGGTCAGTTGCTCGGAAGTCTGGATGCGAAAATCGTCCGCTTCACCGGCTTTAAGGCCATGCTCCTGGCGCAGCAGGCGCCGGATGCGGGCAATCACCTCATCCTGGCGTTCCATATCCTCAACCAGCAGCTGCACCTGAATATCCAGGTCCCGGCTGGAACCCTGCATGCGCCGCGCCGTGCCGTAGGGCATCATGACGTAGTCATCCTGGGAGAAACCAAACAGTTCGCCGCGCTGCTCCATCACGCCAATGATCCGGCACCAGTCGTTATTGACGCGAAAATACTCGCCGATCGGCTCATCCGGCAGTTCCAGATTCTTGATCACCTCCGTGCCGATCAGGCACACCAGGCGCCGCCGCTGGTCATCTTCCCGGGCCAGGGCGCGGCCGGTCTCCGGGAAAGAACTGTTCACCTCCATCCAGTCGGGACCGACGCCGAACACCTGGGAGAAACTTTCCTGGGAGCGGTAAGCGATGCGCCCCTGGGCGCCGGACTGGGAATAGAGAATGGGCGTGATGTGCGAAATACCGTCGATACGGCGGCGAATCAGCTCCATGTCTTCGTTGGACAGGCGCGCATACTGACCCTGTAAGGCTTTTTTGAACGGCGTATAGCTGCGCACGGTCAAGGTATTGGAACCCAGCCCTTCGAACTGTGCGTTCACCGTCGCCGACAGGCCCTGAACGATGGAGACCACGGCAATCACTGACATGACGCCGATAATGATGCCCAGCGAGGTCAGGATGGACCGGAAACCGTGCGCCCGGATGGAGGCGAGGGCGGAACGAACACTTTCCCACAGCATAAACATCAGTGCTGCTGCTCCAGGGCGCGGCGTTTGTGCTGCCGTTGGTCCTCGGCCACGCGGCCATCTTCTAGGCGGATAACGCGTTCACAGTGGGCGGCGATATCCGGTTCATGGGTCACCATGATAATGGTCTGACCCTCATCATGAAGCTCGTCGAACAGCTCCATGATTTCCTGGGTGGTGCGGCTGTCAAGGTTGCCGGTGGGCTCATCAGCGAGCAGGATCGCCGGCTGTCCCACGAGGGCGCGGGCGATGGCCACGCGCTGGCGCTGACCGCCGGAGAGCTGATTGGGCAGATGATCAATACGGTCGCCAAGGCCCACCCGCTGCAGTGCCCGCTCAGCCAGGGCGCGCCGCTCGCTCAGACGCATGCCGCGGTAAACCAGCGGTTGCATCACGTTTTTCAGGGCATCGGCGCGCGGAAGCAGATTGAAACTCTGGAACACAAAACCGATCTCACGATTGCGCACGCGCGCCAGTTTGAGCTCGCTCATATGACCGACATCTTCGCCATCGAGCACATAGCTGCCTTCCGTGGGGCGGTCCAGGCAGCCGATGATGTTCATCATGGTGGATTTGCCCGAGCCGGAAGCCCCGACAATGGCCACGTATTCATTGCGCGCAATATCCAGCCCCACGCCGTCCAGGGCGTTCACTACCTGATCGCCCATCACGTAACGTCGGGCTACGTCGCGAAAGCGGATAACCGCGCTGGCTGCTTCCCTCGTCTCGCTCATGCGGCTTCGTCGTCGCTCACCGATTCGTCTTTTGAATCACTTTCCTGCACCGCATCACCGTCGCGCAGCTGACGCAGCACGCGGAAGGGCCCGGTGATCACACGATCGCCCTCGCTGAGCCCTTCCGTAATCTCCTGATCACTATCGCTGGACAGGCCCAGGCTCACGTTCTGGCGCACCGCCTTGCCATCTTCCAGTCGCAGGACATAGGCCTGGTCAGTGCCGCTGTCGGTGCGGTTTTCCTCATCGTAGCGGACCGCCTGAATCGGTACCGCCAGCGTTTCCTCAGCGCTTTGGGTGTAAATATCGGCCCGCGCGCTCATACCGGAGCGCACGGCAAAGGCTTCCGGGTCATCCAGCAGAATCTTGACCAAAAACCAGAGGCTCTGTTGGCCGGCGGTCTGGCGGGCAGTGGTGCCAATGGACTCTACGGCGCCGCCCAGCGCATCATCCGGGAAGGCGGCGGCGAAAATATCGGCCCGCTGACCGGCACCCACCTGAGCGACATCGGCTTCATCCACGCGCACTTCGACCAGCATCTCTGAGGTGTCTGCCACCACCATAATGGTGGAACCGGGGATGTTCGTGGTGCCGGCGATGACCGTCTCGCCGACCTTCACGTCCACCTGAATCACGATACCGTCGATGGGTGAGACGATCTGTGTTTTGGACAGCAGATCAGCGGCCTGGGCCCGGGCGGCGCGCGCCTGGGCCAGTGATTCTTCCAGGCTCACGAGATCAACCTTGGCGACTGCCAGTTCGTTCACCAGGTTTTCGACGGTATTTTCATCCACCAGGTTGTTGCGCAGCAGTTCACGCTGGTTACGCGTGCGTCGCGCAAGGTTCTGTACCCGCAGCTGTTGCCGGTCGATGGCAATCTCCTGCAAGCGCACGCCGGCATCGGCTTGCTGCAGCTGGGCCTCGAAGTTTTCCGGATCCAGAGAGATGAGTAGATCGCCTTTTTGCACCGGGTCCGCTTCCGCCACGTGCACGTCAATCACTTTGGCGATTACTTCCGATCGCAGCTGCACCTGTTCGCGATAGGCCAGCGTGCCGGATGCGAGAATGGAGCTGCGGATCAGCTTGCGCTCGGCACTGGCCGATTGCACCGTTTCCGCATCGTTGCCGCGTTGAAACTTGGACCACAGCACCAGTGCCAGCAGGGCGGCAGCAAGGCCGCCAAAGATTAGTAGCTTTCTCACCATTAACCCCGCAGCAGCAGCACGGCGGCCCAGCCGCCATGAATCAGCACCCAGGGCGCAAAGGCAATGACCATGGCTTTGCCGGTGCTGCAGTGGGTCCAGCGCGCGTAGCCAAGGCCGATGAGCGCGATGGCCCAGATGGTGAACGGTGTCAGGCTGGTAGCCCAGGTAAACCAGCGGTCTCCGGGGCTGGCACCCAGCAGCAGATTGGTGTTTAGCGACATCAATTCTTCCTGGCCCAGCTGGTTATTGTCGGCCATGATTAGCGTTAGCACGCCGGCCAGAATGCCGATAATGCCGACAAAATTGGCCCAGGCGCTGAGTGAGAACCAGTGCATAAAGCGTAGACCTTCCGCACCACTGAGCTTGCTCATCAGATGCAGATAGGCACCCTGTAGTGCATAGACGATAACGACGACAAAAATGGTGCTGGCGAAGGTGATGGCACTCAGGCCGACCGGCGTCATTAAGGTGCGCGTGGTCTCCTCGTTCATGGCGCGCTCCTCTGGTGTCATAACGCTCAGGGTTCGGTCGATCAACCAGTCCATATCCACCCACTGGTAATAATAGGCAAACAGTGCCGAGGTGCTGCCGATGAGGATAAGCAGCGGCAGCCACACGCTGCCCGGATGCTCTCGCAGCCAGTCAATGACCTTGCTCGGCGCGCTAATGATGTCGACCAGCGCTGCGCTGGCGCCATAAGGTTTATTACTCATTCTGTGCTCCCTCTCTCCTGTGACTGAGTTACCCGGTCGCGTCGCGCGCAGTTCCGGGCAGGCGGCGCCTGCGGCTAATTCATCTGCTGCTTGCTTGCTTCTCAGTCGGTGCGTGTGTTTCTGGCTTTTCTTGTTACATTAAAATGGCAGTGGTTACCGGTTTCGTGATGCTGCTGTTTATAAACTGCATGATCGGTATCAGCAGCACCATAAAACCACCCTGAACCCATCACAACGGTCAGTCGATCTGCGCCTATGATAGCGCTGCCCCAGCCCAGGGACATGATCTGCTGACCCAATCCGCTCCTGGCGGGTGGTCTTTTCGGCCTGGCCTTGTACCCGTTTGAGCGGGGCGTGCTGGCCGTTAGTGACCTTATTATCGCCTTACCGCTCTGTAAATGCCTGTAGCAAAGGTCATGGTGTTCCGGCCCGGGCGTCCCGCCACAGGCTACATGCCGGTCAGAATTTTCCAGCGATTGACCACTGCACAGAACAACTCGGCGGTCTTAATCGCGTCATAGCGTGCCGAATGGGCCTGGGATGAGTCCCAGTCCAGACCGGCCGCCTGTGCCGCGCGCGACAAGACAGTCTGGCCAAAGGCCAGCCCGCCTAGCGTGGCCGTGTCAAAGCTGGAAAAAGGATGGAAGGGACTACGCCGAAAATCGGTTCGTTCCACCGCGGCGTTGTAGAAGCCGAGGTCAAAGGCGGGGTTGTGGCCCACCAGCACGGCGCGCTGGCAGCCCGTGGCCTTCACCGCTTTGCGCACGGGGGTGCAGATGCGCCTCAGCGCCTCCTTCTCCGGTAGCGGTTCGCGTTTTGGATCGTCCAGATCAATGCCGGTAAAATCCAGCGCACGCGGGTCGATATTGGCGCCGGGAAAGGGCGCTACGTCCACGCTGACCGTTTCCGCGATTTTCAGCCGGCCAAAATCATCCATGCACAGGATGCACGCGGCCATTTCCAGTAACGCATCGGTCGCCGCGTGGAAACCACCGGTCTCCATATCGACCACCACCGGCAGGAAACCCCTGAAGCGTTCAGAAATGAGCGGCATAATAAGCAGTCCAATTGCATAGCGAGCAGGGCGCGGGGCGCCTAGTGTGCCATGACTCCGAACTTAAAACAGCGCGCGCAGCGATTCTTGCGGTGGATTTTCCTCGTGGGATGGCTTCTGGCCTCAACCGGGACCCTCGCGCATGAGGTCTACTGGTCTATCAGCGACGAAAACGGTCATGCGGGCTATCTGCTGGGCACCATTCACAGTGAGGACCCCCGCGTACTGGAATTTACACCGGAGTTTTTGCAACAGCTCAAGGCCTGCGACCGCTTTGCCATGGAGCTGGTGCCCGATGCGGCGACCTTGCAGGCCCTGGCGGAATTGACGCAACTACCGGGCAGTAGGAACCTGCGGCAGCTGCTGGGAACGCCGCGTTTCAATGCCGTGCTAAAGGCACTGGCGCCGCATGGGGTCGAGCGCGCTCAGGCCATGCGCCTCAAGCCCTGGGCGGCCATGATGACCCTGTCCCTGCCACCACCGGAGACCGGTCTGTTTCTGGATTTTGCCCTGTCGCTGCGCGCTGCCGGTGCGGGTGCCACCGTGCACAGTCTGGAAACGCTGGATCAGCAGCTGGCTTTTCTGGAAGAGCTGTCGCTGCCGCAGCAGCTCGAGCTGTTAGATCAGGCTCTGGCCGAGGCGGAGGCGGTGGAGCCCGTGCACCGTGCCATGGTCGACACCTATCTGAACGAGGATCTGGCGACCTTGCTGCGGGTTTCCCGGGAGCAGATGGCAAGTCTTTCGCCAGCGCTACGGGATTGGTTTCAGCAACAGGGCATTGATCTGCGCAATCAGCGTATGGCGCAGAGCGCGCGGGAGCTGATGGATCAGGGATGTACCTTTATCGCGGTGGGCGCCTTGCATCTGCCCGGCCCGCGGGGGCTGCTGGCGCTGCTGCGCGGACAGGGTTTTGAGCTGCAGCAGCTGGCTTCACCGTTTGTGGCTGTGCGTGAGCCATAAAAAAGCGGCCCGCTTACTGCGGACCGCTCGCTCGGCACGTTGATGCTCCCGGTCTAGGAGCGCAGTGGATTGCTCATAAACTGCGGGAGTAGCAGCGCTGCAGTGGAGCCGACCAGCAAGCCAATGCCCCAGCTGGGTTCTACCCAGACCACGGCCATGGCCAGTACGAACAGGGCCAGCCCCAGCGCTTGCAGATCTCCAGTACGGTCTTCTAGGCGCCCGCTGCGGTTACTGAGCTTGATGAGCAGGTGGTCCAGACTCAGCTTGCCACCGCCATAGAAGACCAGTGGCAGCAACATGAGCACAAACAGCAGCGGCAGTTTGTAGTTGCCAGCATCTTTGGCCGTTATCACATAGCCTTCCCAGAGGCCGCTCAGACCTGCGTAGTCAGCCGGCCAGTGCACGGCTGCGGTGGCCACACCGGTAACGATGATTAGGGACAGGGCCGCAAAGCGGGTGCCCAGACCGAAAAGGATCATGACCGCCAGAATCAATTCTCCCCAGGTTGCCGCCAGCCAATTCAGATCGTTACTCAAACGGTCAAAGGGGAAAGGGAAACCTTTTTGCCAGTCGGCCCAGGGGATTGATGCAAACCAGTTTTCGCCCTGATATTTGGCCACGCCGGCCTCCCAGAACTCCCAAAACATGATCAGGCGCAGACCCGTGGGCCAAAACCAGTCACCAATTGTTCGCAATCGCGCCGTCAGGCCGTCATACAGATCCATCATTGTGTTGCTCCTCCAGGCAGATGGCTGCGTTGTGGCAGCCGCTTGTTATCTCAGGGCGTGTTGCGTGTGCCAAGAATGACATCACGGTCGTGTAAATCTTCCAGCAGCGTGCGGCCGGCGGCTTCCAGCTGGGTTGGGTCCGGGTGCTGCATTTCCCGGGCGATCTCCTGCATGAGTTCCTGACCGGTCCGTGCGCCCTTTTCCTTCGCCGCGTCTTCGCCCAGCAGGGCCAGTACCCGCGCCGTCACCGGGTTAAGCTGCATAAACTTCACCCGGTCTTCCCGATCGCGGTAGACCAGCAGATGGGTTGCCTGCTGCGGCGGTTCCTGGGGCTGATAGTCCGGACGCAGTTTATGCACGGGAAAGCGATAGCTCACGGGCCAGGCCAGGGGCGATAGACGCGGCACGCCGCTCATCAAATCGCCATCGGTGTCGGCATCCAGCGCGTCCAGTTCCGTGTCTTCCAGATCCAGGGCCAGTTCGACCCATTCGTAGTGAGCCAGCTCCAGCAAGAAGGGCGGGTCACCGCGCCCGCTACCGCGCTGCTCTTGCAGATACTGAAGAAACTCCCGGGGGATTTCCGGAAACAGGGGCGTATGGCATTCATGTTCGATGTAGAACTCGCGCATAAACTGTTGCCACTGTGTGTCGCTATACAGTCTTCGCAGTACCGGGAAGCTGCGCGCGATGAAATTGCTGATATTGCGGAAAAACAGGTCCCGATAGATGGCCATGCGCCGGTCTTCCACATCGCTGGGGGCCGGTTGCTTGTCCGGATCCCGGATATGGGCAGCGAAGCGTTCCTGCAGGACGCGTAATGAATCAGCCATGATGGCGTAAGGGGGATGCAGCATTGACGCTGGTGGGCGCAAAGCCGCCGGCGCGCGTCTGGGCCTCGCGAATCTGCTCGGTTTCCGCAAACAACTCCATCATGGGTGGGAAGTTGAAGTCGCGCTCCAGCAGCGTCGGGTAGACGCCGAAAGTGTCATAAGCGCGATCCAGCAGCTGCCAGACATCCTTGATGACATTGGCACCATGCGTGTCCACACGCAGATCCTCAGCCTCTTCAAAATGACCGGCAATGTGCCCGTAAACCACGCGATGTCCGGGCATGGCCTCCAGAAAGGCTACCGGGTCATAGCGGTGGTTGATGCTGTTGACGTAGATATTGTTGACGTCGAGCAGCAGGTCACAGTCGGCTGTCTCGACCACCGCGTTGATAAATTCTGCCTCGCTCAGTTCGGCGCCGGGGGCGGCGTAGTAGGAGACATTTTCGATACCGATGCGCCGCTCCAGTATGTCCTGGGTCCGGCGTATGCGCGCAGCAACGTAGGCTACGGCTTCCTCGGTAAAGGGAATCGGCATCAGGTCGTAAAGGTGTCCGGCGTCGGAGCAATAGCTTAAATGCTCCGTGTAGCAGCGGATCTGGTGCTGGTCGAGAAACGCCTTGGTTTTGTGTAGCAGCGTTTCGTCCAGCGGCGCCGGGCCGCCGAGGGACAGACTCAGACCGTGGCATACGAAGGGCAAGCGCTCGGTCAGGCCGCGCAAGGCGCGCCCGAGACGCCCGCCAACGCCGATCCAGTTTTCCGGCGCGACCTCCATAAAATCAACGTGCGACTCCAGCACGCCAGGCTCAAGGTCCTGAAGCGGGCCCAAGAGGGCCCGCCTCAGTCCCAGTCCAGTTCCAGTTACGGGGAACATAGAGTGATTCCAGATCAAGTCACTGGGTTGGGAAAAGTGCTGCAGCTTAGCTGCCGCACTTGCCCTCGCCACACTTGCCTTCTTCACCCTTGTCGTCGCCGCCGC
>JABSSV010000236.1 GCA_013213875.1 Lysobacterales bacterium | reverse complement strand
GAATCGTTCACACCGTCGAGCAAGGTGTACTCAAAGGTAATGGAACGCTTTTTTTGGCCCGCCAGGTAGTCGCGACAGGCCTGCATCAATTCGGCAATCGGATACTTGCGATTCAGCGGTACGATCTCGGTACGCACCTCGTTAACCGGCGCATGCAACGATACCGCCAGGGCCACATCTACCGACTCACGGAGCTTGGCGATGCCCGGAACCAAACCGGCTGTGCTAACGGTCACGCGACGGGAAGCGAGGCCAAAACCCAGGTCCGCACGCATGAGGCGCAGTGCCGGGAGTACCGCGTCGAAGTTCAGCAGCGGCTCGCCCATGCCCATCATGACCACATTGGTGATGCGACGCACGCCATTGCGCTCATGCCCGAGTGCGTGCGCGGCCAGCCACACCTGGCCGATAATTTCCGACGTGGACAGGTTCCGCGCGAAGCCCTGAGCGCCGGTGGAACAGAAAGTGCAATTCAGCGCGCAGCCGACCTGCGAGGACACGCACAGCGTGCCGCGCCCCGGCTCGGGGATAAACACCGTTTCCACGGCATTGCCGCCCGGCAGGCCGATGAGCCACTTCACCGTGCCATCGGTCGACACCCGTTCTGTCAGAATTTTGGGCGGCCGAATTTCGGCCAGACGCGCCAGCTTCTGCCGGAGTGCCAGGCCGAGATCCGTCATGGACTCAAAATCGAGTACCTGATGATGATAGATCCAGCGCAATACCTGTTCGGCGCGGAACGGCTTCTCATCGATAGATGCAAAGAACGCACGCAAACCGGCCTCATCAAGGTCCAGCAGATTGATCAATGTGCGTTCTGCGGTCATGGAAATTTAAGCGCCGAGCGCCTCTTCACCGAAGAAGTAAACGATCTCCGTGCGCGCCGTGTCCGGCCCATCGGAGCCATGTACCGCATTGGCATCGATGCTCTGCGCAAAATCAGCCCGGATCGTACCCGGTGCCGCCTCGGCCGGATTGGTCGCACCCATCAACTCCCGATTCATGGCAATGGCATTTTCACCTTCCAGCACCTGAATCATAACCGGGCCAGAGGTCATAAAAGCGACCAGATCCTGGTAGAAGGGGCGCTCTTTGTGCACTTCGTAAAAACCACCGGCTTCCTCAGCCGACAGATGTGCCATGCGGGCAGCGACGACCTTGAGGCCGGCCTTCTCAAAACGGCTGTAAATCTCACCGATGACGTTTTTTGCTACCGCATCGGGCTTGATGATCGAAAGAGTACGTTCGACTGTCACAGAGGTATTCCTTGTAATTTGCTGTAAGTATTGAGGTTTCTTATATTTGCACGCAGTCGTTACAAACACTGCTTTAAGCCGGTAATTTTAATCCGCACAGGCCAGTGCTGCAATCATTCTCAACAGCCTCTCGCAGCCATCTTGACCCTGTTTCGCGCTGCTATTTATCATGCAGACTCAATGATCATGGCAGCACCCCGCCCTGTGATCGGCGGTTACTGCCGCGGAGACCCGCATGACCATCGCCTTTATCGCCGTAATTGTTCTCACGCTCATGGTGCTTGCCTACAACCGCGTACCGCTGCTGGTGTGCGTGGGCATTCTCGCCGCCGTGACCCTCATCCTGACGGAGCAACGACTGGAGTGGCCCACACCTTCCTGGTTCCGCTGGACCTACGGCATCCTTACCGTCACCCTGCTGGGCTTTGCCATCAAACCGCTGCGGCGACTGCTGATTTCTAATCGCCTGCTCGGCCTCTATCGCAAACTGCTACCAACCGTGTCTTCCACGGAACAGGAGGCACTGGATGCGGGTACCGTCTGGTGGGAAGGCGAACTCTTCAGTGGTCGACCTCGCTGGCGCCGACTCCTGAAAACACCGCGCCCTGCACTGAGTGAGCGCGAGCAGGCTTTCGTCGACGGACCGGTTGAAGAACTGTGCGCCATGCTCAACGACTGGGAAATTTGCGATCATTATCGAAAACTACCCGCACCCATCTGGGACTTCCTCAAGGAACATCGTTTCTTCAGCATGATCATTCCAGAAGCCTATGGCGGCCTTGGCTTCAGCGCCCAGGGCAACTCCGCTGTGGTAACGAAACTGGCGTCCCGGAATCTCACCACGGCCGTGACCGTCATGGTGCCCAACTCTCTGGGACCAGGCGAACTGCTGCTGCACTACGGTACCGACGAGCAGAAAGAGTATTACCTCCCGCGCCTGGCCCGGGGTGAGGAGATTCCGTGCTTTGCCCTGACCGGTGTGAGCGCCGGCTCCGATGCCGCCAGCATGCCAGACG
>JABSSV010000235.1 GCA_013213875.1 Lysobacterales bacterium | reverse complement strand
GGACGTGGGCGGCGTGGTGCGTGCGCGTGCCATTGCCAAGCGTCTGGATGCGGACCTGGCCATTATCGACAAGCGGCGGCCGCGGGCCAACGTGGCCACGGTGATGAACATCATCGGTGAGGTGGAAGGGAAATGCTGTGTGCTGGTGGACGACATGGTCGACACGGCTGGTACCCTGTGCTCCGCCGCCGGAGCGCTGAAAGAGAAAGGCGCCAAGCGCGTGGTGGCCTACTGCGTGCATCCCGTGCTTAGTGGCCCGGCGCTGAAAAATATCGCGGCCTCCGAGCTCGATGAGCTGGTGGTAACCGATACGATTCCGCTGAGCGAAGGTGCGGCACAGCTCGATCGCATTCGCCAGCTGAGTGTGGCGCAAATGATGGCGGAAACCATTCGCCGCATGAGTCAGGGCGAGAGCGTTAGCTCCCTCTACGTCGACTAGGATCGCGCACACCCGGTCTGGCGGGTGTTTGTGTTCGAAAAGCCTTCCCGTATTCCCTTCCGCTGCGCTATAATGCCGCGCTTTTTTTTATCGGGCACCTTGGTCGCGGGGTGCCTTAATCGGGCTCCGGCCTGGCGCGTGCTTCACGAGAGAGTGCGCTTAACTGAGGAAAGATCATGACTGACTTTACGACGCTTTCCGCGGACATCCGCGAAGACGTGGGGAAAGGTGCGAGCCGCCGCCTGCGTCACGCCGGACGTATTCCCGCGGTGATTTACGGTGGTGACAAAGACCCCGTCGCCCTGACGCTTGAGCACCGCGAGGTGTGGCATGCCTGCGAGAACGAGATTTTCTTCTCCAGCATCCTGGAAATCCGTGTGGGTGACGGCCGCAAACAGAAAGTGGTGGTTCGCGATATGCAGCGCCACCCGTTCAAGCGCCAGATCATGCATATGGACTTTATGCGCGTGTCCGACAAGGAAGTGCTGCGCATGTCCCTGCCGCTGCATTTCGTCGGTGAAGAAGAAAGCCCGGCCGGCAAGGCTTCCGGTACGGTGATTCAGCATCTGCTCAATGAAGTGGAAGTGGCCGCCCTGCCGGGCGATATGCCTGAGTTCCTGGAAGTTGACCTGTCCGGCCTGGAAGAGGGCGGTGCGGTGATGCTGGCAGAGATCGTGCTGCCGAAAGGTGTGGAGCTGGTGGCTCTGACCGATGACGAAGACAGCAATGTGATGGTGGCGAACGCAACCCACATCAGCGAAAGCCAGGGCACCGGCGCGGCCGCGGCTGCTGAAGCCGAGGCGGCGGCGGCAGAAGAAGCCGGCGAAGCACCGGCGGCGGGTGACGCTGCGGAAGACGCAGACGCCGAAGGCGAAGCGGAATAAGACCGGAGCCGGTCTTGTCCGATCGCCTGCTGATTGTTGGCCTGGGAAATCCAGGCCAGAAATACGCTGAAACCCGGCACAATGCCGGGTTTTGGTTTTTGGATCGCCTGCTGCCCGCGCTGGGTCGCGGTCTGCGGACGCAGGCCAAGTTGCAGGCCAGCGTGGCCACCGGTTCCCTGCACGGTGCGGAAGTCATTCTCGCCCAGCCGACCACCTTCATGAACCACAGTGGTCAGGCCGTGCGGGCCCTGGTCGACTACTACGGGCTGTCCGTGCAGCGCATTCTGGTGGCCTATGACGAACTCGATTTGCCGCCTGGCACCGTGCGCCTGAAGGAGGGCGGCGGCCACGGCGGGCACAACGGTGTGCGCGATATGGTCAAGCATCTGGGTAGCCCGGATTTCCTGCGTCTGCGCATCGGTATCGGCCATCCGGGTCATCGCGATGCGGTGACGCGCTACGTGCTCAGCCGCAGTCCGGCGGCTCAGCGTCAGGAAATAGATGCGGCCCTGGACCGCGCCGAGCAGGTTCTGCCCCTGGTGCTCGATGGCCGTTTGCAGGACGCCATGACGCAGCTGCACACGCAGCCCTAGAGCGGCGCAGGCCGCCATCAACAAAAACGGGAGTAAGCAACATGGGATTCCGCTGTGGCATTGTGGGTTTGCCCAACGTCGGCAAATCAACGCTGTTCAACGCGCTGACTGAAGCGGCTATTGAGGCGCAAAACTATCCGTTTTGCACCATCGATCCGAACGTCGGCATGGTGCCCGTGCCCGACCCGCGTCTGGACCAGCTGGCGGCAATCAACCAGCCGGAAAAGCTGGTGCCCACCAGCATGGAGTTTGTGGATATTGCTGGTCTGGTGGCCGGTGCCTCCAAGGGCGAAGGCTTGGGTAACCAGTTTCTTGCGCATATTCGTGAGACCGATGCCATAGCCCATGTGGTGCGCTGCTTTGAAAACGAGGACGTGGTGCACGTGGAGGGCCGGGTGAACCCGGTGGCCGATCTGGAAGTGATCAACACGGAACTGCAGCTGGCCGATCTGGAGTCCATCGAGCGTAGCCTGCAGAAAGCGGAGAAGCTCAAGCGCACCGGTGACAAGGAGATCCTGCGCCGCGTGGACCTGCTGACGCGCCTGCGGGACGCGGTGGATGCACCCGGCGGATTGCGGGCCCTGGATCTGGATGCGGATGAGGAAAAGGAGATTCGTTCCCTCAATCTGCTGACCCGTAAACCGGTCATGTACATCGCCAATGTTGATGAGCAGGGTCTGGTGGACAATCCGCTGCTGGATCAGTTGCGCGCTGCCGTGGCTGAGGAAGGTGCCGAGGTGGTGGCCGTCTGTGCGGGTATCGAGGCGGAGCTGGCCGGCATGGATGAAGAGGAGCGTGATCTGTTTCTGGCCGATCTGGGGGTCAGCGAGTCG
>JABSSV010000234.1 GCA_013213875.1 Lysobacterales bacterium | reverse complement strand
TGCCGTACTACCTGGGCATTCCATCAGAGAGCAATCCGATTGCACCGCTTACGGATTTCTGGACTGCGGCGCCGGGGGCTTACCTGCCACCTTTCGATGCGTTGGGTCTGGATCCGACCTCAACCAATATCACCCAGTTCAACCCCATTCCCGTGCTGACCGGGCTGCAAACCGTGCCGGTGATTGTTAGCGTGCCGAGCGGTGTGGAACGTCCGGCGGGCGGCTGGCCCGTGGTGATTTTCGGACATGGCCTGGGCGGCAATCGCACCAACTCCCTGGGTGTTGCTGATGCCTACGCCGCGGCGGGTTTTGCCACGGTAGCCATTGACTTCCCCCTGCATGGTGTTGGGCCGGACAACCCCTTCTACCTTGGCGCCATTCCCGGTGTGAACGAGCGTACCTTCGATCTTGACGTGAATCAGGACGGCATCCCGGACCCTTCCGGCGCATACGCACTGAACTTCCAGGAGTTTCGGACCTCACGCGACAATCTGCGCCAGGGCGTCATCGATCTGAGCACTCTGGCGAATTCCCTGGGCAATTTTGACCTTGATCAGGACGGCGTTGGGGATCTGCGTCCCTTTGACGTGGGTTATGGCGGCATCAGCTGGGGCGGCATCAATGGCACGGTATTCTCAGCCCTTGAGCCCCTGGTCAACAAAGCCTTCCTGAACGTGCCTGCCGGCGGGCTGGTTCGGGCCGGCGAGGCCTCGCCGGCTTTTGGTCCGACCATTCGGGCCGGACTGGAACAGGCCGGCAGCTTCCCCGGTGATGCGCTGTTTGAGCTATATCTCACGGTGGGGCAGAGCGTGGCTGATTCCGGTGACCCGATCAACTGGATCACCACCGCGGTAGGTGCCAAGCCGGTGCTGCTGCAGGAAGTAATTGGCGATCAGGTGCTGCCTAACTTTGTGCCGGGCGTACCCCTTTCGGGCACGGAGCCCATGATCCGGATTGGCGGCTTGACCTCTTTCGACAGTACTCAGGTCAGCCCAGATGGGCTGCGGGCGGCTTCCCGCTTCGTGCCGCCGGCCACCCACGGTTCGCTGCAAGATCCGCGCGGCTCGCTGGCAGCTACGCTGGAAATGCAGCTGCAAATGGGAACCTTCCTCGCGTCCGAAGGCACCTTTATCGAAGTGGGGGATCCATCCACCCTCGTTCCTGTGATGGTGCCCGAACAGGTCCAGCCGCGTGCGCCCATCGGCATCAAGGCCCCAGGAAAAGGTGCGCCCCTAGATCGTCTGGAGTCGACCGTGACCGGACCTGCTGCCATCGGCCTTGAGCCGGCGCCAGCTACGCCGCTTATTCCTGGCTTCGACCAGCCTCTGCCGATCGCTCGCGACGGCGAACTGCTTGACTGATGCGGAGAGATAACAACATGACAATGCACAAACGCACCAAAAATACGCTGCTGTCCTCTGCAGTCGCTATGGCGCTGGCCAGTGGGTCCGCGCTGGCCATCGACTTTTCCAGCGAGAGCGGTGAGGTATACGGAACTTTTGACACCACCCTGAGCTATGGCGCCAGCTGGCGTGCTAAGGATCGAACTGCTGAGGAAGTGGGTAAGTCGGTAAACAACCCGCTCACTTTCGCATTGCCTTATGAGCAGCAACTGGCCGTGCCAGGTCGTTGGTCCGGCAATGACGATGACCCCAACCTGAACTATCCGGACAAGGGCGATTTGATCACTAACGTCGCCAAGATTACCGCCGAAGCGGATATCCGTTGGCGCAACTACGGCGCCTTTATTCGAGCGTCCGGGTTTTATGACTTCCATAACTCCGACCAAAGCTTTATCTCGGAAGTGGCGGATGAGCGCGTGGGCAGTGATGTGCGCCTGCTCGATGCTTACATTTTCGGTGACCATACCTTTGGCGAAGACCAGCGCTTCTTTAGCTGGCGTCTGGGCCAGCAGGTCGTGAGCTGGGGTGAGTCAACTTTTATCCAGGGGGGGCTGAATGTGATCAACCCGGTGGATGTGTCCAAGTTGCGCCTGGCCGGTTCGGAGCTGAAGGAAGCCTTTGAAGGCGTCAATATGCTCTGGGGGAGCGTGGAACTGACTGATTCCCTGTCCCTGGAAGCGCTCTACATGTTTGAGTGGGAGCCGATCATTCCTGATCCTGCTGGTACCTACTATTCCTCCAGCGATATTGCGACGCCGGGAGCCAGCTATGCCATGCTGGGCTTCGGTACCTATCCGCAGCCGGTGATTAATCCGGATCTCTATGGTCCAGTCTGTCTGGAAGGCAATCTGGGTCTATCCGATACCGGCCTGCCGCCGGATTTGGTGGCTGCCGGTTGTGCCGTCGCGGTGCCTCGCAGCGCATCGCGCAATGCCAAGGACGACGGGCAATACGGTGTGGCGCTGCGCTACTTTGCTGAAAACCTTAACTCCACGGAGTTTGGTTTCTATTACCTGCGCTACCACAGCCGCCTGCCGCTTATC
>JABSSV010000233.1 GCA_013213875.1 Lysobacterales bacterium | reverse complement strand
TGGCCCACGGCCTGTGCGCGCTGCCGGGCGCAACGCCAGCCGTTCTACCAGCCCCACCATCGTGGCCTGACGCCACCGGCACCCTATTGAGCAGCGGTGCCGGCGTTTCACAAAGGGCTGACCCCGCATCCCGCATCGTGGCCTCTCTTTATCGACGCCAGCGCAGGAGCGCCTGATTTATGAGTGCTGAAAAACCCTATGAGCCGCCCAGGGTCTGGACCTGGAAGCAGCCCAGCGGTGGCAAATTTGCCAGCATCAACCGCCCCATCGCAGGCGCTACCCATGACAAGGAGCTGCCCGTTGGTGAGCACGATCTGCAGCTCTATTCGCTGGCCACGCCGAATGGCGTGAAGGTCACGGCGATGCTGGAAGAGCTGCTGGAAAAGGGCGTGCAGGAGGCCGAGTATGACGCCTGGCTTATCGATATTGGTGAAGGTGATCAGTTTGCCAGTGGTTTCGTGGAGATCAATCCAAACTCCAAGATTCCCGCTCTGCTGGACCGCTCAGCGGATCCGGCCCTGCGCATCTTCGAATCGGGCTCCATTCTGGTTTATCTGGCGGAAAAGTTCGGTCACTTCCTGCCGTCGGCGCCGCCGGCCCGAACCGAGGTGATGAACTGGCTGTTTTGGCAGATGGGTAGTGCACCGTTTCTGGGCGGTGGTTTCGGGCATTTCTATCATTATGCGCCGGAAAAATACGAATACCCCATCAACCGCTACGCCATGGAGGTGAAGCGCCAGCTGGACGTGCTGGACCGCCATTTGGCCGAACATGAGTTTTTGGCCGGTGATGCCTATTCCATTGCCGACATGGCGACCTGGCCCTGGTATGGGCTGGTGGTGATTGGCGAAAGCTACGACGCTCAGGAGTTTTTGGATGTGCAGGGCTACGGCCATGTGCGCCGTTGGGCAGAGCAGATTGAGGCACGGCCCGCGGTGCAGCGTGGTCGTCGCGTAAATCGCAGCTGGGGCCCGGAGTCAGAGCGGCTGCCAGAGCGACACAGCAGCGGGGATTTTCTTAAGTAGCTTTTGGGCGGGCGCAAACCCCGCCCTCGCGGGGTTTGCACTCAAGCTCATTTCACAGCGCTTCAGTTCAGTGCGAACGTGCCTTTCATGACGGCCCAGTGGCCGGGGAAAGAGCAGAAGAAGGTGTAATCACCACCGGCTTCCATGCCCTCGGTGCTGAAGGTAATCGTGTCTGATTCGCCACCGCCGATCAGCTTGGTGGCGGCGATGATGCGTGCATCATCACTTGGCAGGTAGTTATTGGCGACGCCAGCGCCAAGCCCGGCCTGCGCCACTGGCTGGAAGTCAGCGGTTTTTGTCAGCACCCAGTTATGCCCCATGGCCGCCGCCGGCAAGGTGCCCGTATGCTTGATGGTTAGCGTGATTTCGGCGCAGTCGGCGGGCATTTCCATGCTGCTGCCAACGCTGAAAGTAAGATTGTCGCCAACTTCCACAGTCACATCGCACTGGGCGAATGCGCTATTGGCGAAAAGCAGCAGCGCCAGCGCTGCGAAGAACTTGTGCATGGATTTCATCATTTTCTGATCCTGATTAAAAAAGCGGTTGTACCCTACACCGAAGAAGGCAAGGTCAGGTGATCATAGCAGGAGCGTTGATGCTGGCGTGCCTGCACGGACCCGTGGGGCGTTGCTTATGGCCTTGGAGTGAATGATAATGAGAATTATTGTCATTTACTACGCAAGCGCCTGTTCGGGTGCGAGGTTCCTGCTGTGATCAAACATTTAAAACTGACTCTCATGGCGCTCATGATCAGCGT
>JABSSV010000232.1 GCA_013213875.1 Lysobacterales bacterium | reverse complement strand
CTTCGATGATGCGGTAGGAGCGACCCAGACGCAGTCGCAGAAAGCCACGCAGCTTGGCGTTATCGTCCACGATCAGCACGGTGGGAACATTCCGCGGATAGGAACTATTAACCATCTTTTCAGCTTATCAGCCCGATAGTGACTCGCTGGAACCGACCTCAATGAGTCCGGTTCCAATTGCGGAACCCACGAAAATGGTCGCTTCGCAAGCCCTTCGAGCGCACCAAAACTCCCAAAACTGTGCCGTTCCAGAGCACCGGCGTGCAATCACCCCTGGACACTAAGATCCATTAATCTTGAATGCCAGGCGTATCAGAAACCGCACATTTCACCGTTCTGAAGCGCTCGTCCACGACGCTGGCGAACAATACTTTCCAGTTTGGAAAATTATAACTTGCCAATATGGAAAGTAATGGGCTAGACTAAGTTTCCATCTTAGAAAGTGAGTAGTGACCATGTCTGAATCAACACCCTCATCAGCACAGGCAAGGGATGCCTTGGATGCCATTCGACACAGTCAGCAAACCCTGCTGTCGGACTATATCCCGTCGGTTTTTATCCGGCTTGCGATCTGCTTGAGCTTTGCCGCCATCCTGTTCGGCTATGGCATGACCGAACATGAAAACCAATGGGCGCTCGCCATGTGGATCGGTGGTTTCGGATTTTTGATTTTCACGGCGCTTTACGTGTATTCCTATCGATTGCAGGGCATCAAGATTCGATTGTTGCCGCGTTTAGGCGACTCGGTGAAACTCAACATTGGCGTGGGGGTCGTGTTTGTCCTGCTCGTCTTTGGCAGCCGCTTGCTTCGAACTGGGCTTGGGTTTGAATACGCGCCTCATGTCTGCTCATTTGCGGCCGGTGCCCTGTACTTCTGGTTATTGGCCAAATATCCGACCGGCGAAGTTCACAAGCGCGATAAATGAAATGAATGACCTTGACCCCATCATTCACGCGCCGAACCGATTGAAGATCTGTGCCATGCTAGCGACCAGTGCCGAGCTTGATTTCCGGCTCATCAAAGGCCAGCTGGACGTGAGTGATTCGGTGCTCTCGAAGCAACTGAAGTCGCTGGAGGATGCAGGGTACATCCAGACCCGAAAGCGCCCATACGAAGGCCGCCCCAGAACCTGGATTTCATTGACAAATAAGGGTCATGAAGCCTTCGAATCCCACGTCGAAACGCTCAAGCAGATCATCAGCCTCTGAACGAAAACGGCCCCGCACCTGCGGGGCTTTCGCTTGGGACAGTGTGCACGCTGCAGATTTCAAGTTGATTTCACCCTATTTGCATGTGATAACCAACGAGTCTTGAGCAATTAACGGGGCTTAATGGCTGTTGTCAGACATCCAATGGCTTTCTGAACGCCGGTAGCCCTGCGGCGCGCGATGCATGCGACAGCGCCTGCCAGGGATGACACCTTGAGAGGCTTCTCCGAAACATCTCAGGGCACCCTGCTAGAGCAGGCTTGTCGACGGAAGCCGGTCGCGCCTTAAGACAGGAACCCCTCCCGCCTACATATTCCTGCGATATTCCCCACCAACCTCGTACAGCGCGTGCGACATGCTGCCCAGGCTGCAGAGCCGGGCCGCCTCCATCAGCGCCGCGAAGGTGTTCTCCCGCTGACGGG
>JABSSV010000231.1 GCA_013213875.1 Lysobacterales bacterium | reverse complement strand
GGAAAACGCCTGAATACCGCGACGCTTCAGGTTTAAACGATGCACCCAGCCGGTGGTCTTGCCCAGCCCTTTACCCGGCTTACTGTCTTTGCGCTGCAGCAGCGTGATTTCCCGGAAAGCCGGCGCTGGCTCCGCTGCCATGCCGGCCACACCGCCGCGCGCCTCCAGGCTTCGGTCGATACCCCATTCGCGGGCAAAGGCCTCGGCCGAGAGACTGGATGACTCGTGTTCCGGATCATGGGCCAGATAGTCTGCCACGTCGAAACCAATGCCTCCGGCGCCGATAATCGCGACGCGCTCGCCCACTTCGGCACCATGCTTGAGCACGTCGAGATAGCTAAGCACTTTGGGATGATCAATTCCGGGAATGCCCGGCTCGCGCGGATGCACACCGGTGGCCAGCACGATTTCATCAAACCCCTGGAGTGTTTGCGGATCGACGCGTTGACCCAGTGCCAGTTGCACGCCGGTCTCCGCCAGACGCTGTTCGTAATAGCGGATCGTTTCATCAAATTCTTCCTTACCCGGAATACTGCGGGCCAGGTTGAACTGGCCGCCAATGGCTGGCTCCTGATCAAACAAGGTCACCTGGTGACCGCGCTCAGCGGCTACCGTGCTGCAGGCCAGACCGGCCGGCCCGGCGCCAACCACCGCCACCTTACGGGGCTGAGCAGCCGGCTGATAATTCAATATCGTTTCATGACAGGCGCGGGGATTCACCAGGCAGCTGGCAATCTGGTTCTTGAAGGTGTGATCCAGACAGGCCTGATTACAGGCAATACAGGTATTAATACGATGCGCCTCATTATGCGCAGATTTGTTCACGAATTCTGGATCCGCTAATAGCGGACGCGCCATGGACACCATATCCGCGTCACCGCGAGCCAGAAGATCCTCGGCCACCTGTGGCGTATTGATGCGGTTGGTGGCGACCAGAGGCAAGGCCACCTGCCCTTTCAACTGCGCAGTGACAAAACTGAAGGCGCCCCGCGGCACCATAGTGGCAATGGTGGGAATACGTGCTTCATGCCAGCCAATACCCGTATTGATAATGCTGGCGCCGGCCGCCTCCACCGCCTGGGCCTGGGCCACAACCTCGGACCAGTCGTTACCGTCCGGCAACAGATCCAGCATGGACAGTCGATAGATAATGATGAAATCGGCGCCCACCGCTTCACGCACCCGCTGGACAATTTCCTCGGCGATTCGGTAGCGCGCAACGCTCGACCCGCCCCATTGATCATGACGATCGTTTACGTGTGCCGTGGTGAACTGGTTAATGAGGTACCCCTCGGAGCCCATAATCTCCACGCCGTCATAGCCTGCCTCCTGAGCCAGGCGCGCCGCGCGCACAAAACCGGCAATTTCACGCTCCACGCCCCGGGCACTCAGTGCCCGCGGACGAAACGGCGAGATGGGGGACTTCTGATCCGAGGAAGAAACCACGAAGGGATGATAGCCATAGCGCCCCGCATGCAGAATCTGCATGCAGATTTTGCCGCCGGCGCCATGCACCGCATCGGTAACCAGTCGATGCCTGGGCAGCTGCCGTTTGCTCACCATGCTGGACGCTAACGGTGCCAGCCAGCCACGTAGGGTCGGTGCCATGCCGCCGGTAACCATAAGACCCACGCCACCTTCCGCACGCTCTCTGAAATAGGCGGCGAGACGCGGATAGTTTTTCGCGCGGTCCTCCAGACCCGTGTGCATGGAGCCCATCAAAACGCGGTTACGCAGCGCAGTAAAACCGAGGTCCAGGGGCGACAGTAAGTGGGGGTAAGGCGTTGGCTTCATGCGGGTCAATCCGTCAGGGCGACTAGCAGGCGTCGCGTTTCATTCATGGCAGCGTCGAGCACCTGCTCGATCGATGCCTGCGTGATTGTCTCCCCCAGGCCAGCGGCAGCATTGGCCACCACCGCAATACAAACATAAGGCAAGTTGACCTCTCTGGCCAGTGCCGCTTCCGGCATGCTGGTCATACCCACCAGCGTATTGCCGTCGCGGCCCAGCCGGCCAACTTCTGCTGCCGTTTCCAGGCGCGGCCCCTGGGTCACAGCCAGGCAGCCGCCGTCGTACAAATCAATCTGTGCCTGCCGTGCAGCCTGTAACAGCTGCTGGCGCAAAGCGGCGCTGAAGGGCTCCGCAAACTCCACATGGGCCAGCGGCCCCGCCTCACCGTCAAAAAAGCTCTGATCTCGCCCATAGCTGTAGTCGATGAGCTGATCCGGCAGTACCAGCGCGCCGGGTGCATGGTCCGGTGCAATGGCACCCACCGCATTGACCGCGACCACCGCGTCGGGCTCGAGCGCAGCCAGGGCCGCAATATTGGCCCGGTAGTTGATGAGATGGGGTGCTAGGGCATGGTCGCTGCCGTGACGGGGCAGGAACAGCAATTCCGTGGCGCCAAGCTCAAACACGGCAATCGGTGCCGACGCCGCACCATAGCGCGTGCTTGCTTCGTGCTGGCGGCTTGGCTTACCCCAGCGATCGAGTCCGGAGCCACCAATAACAGCCAGGCGCTGCACTTTAATCCAGCTCCAGAGCCATAATGCAGTCCAGCTGGCGCCAGTGCTCATAGGCGTCCATACCGCAGCCATAGACGTACACGTCCGGCACATCCAGCCCATGAAAATCCAGCGTCTCGCGGGATAAACCGCGATCATGCTGCTTACGCACCAGCGCTGCGAGCTTGACGCTGGCCGCCTGGCGCTGCTCCACGGAACCTTTGATGGCTGCCAGCGTGTGGCCTTCATCAAAAATATCGTCGATCACCAGCACGTGCTGCCCACGAAGATCGAGTCGGGGCGGCACGCGATATTCCAGTTCGTGGCCGCGCACCCCGCTGCGGTAACGGGTGGCGTGGACAAAATCCATGGTCATGGGCATATTCAGGCGCGTCGCCAGCCAGGCCATGGGCAGTACGGCGCCGGTCATCACCCCAATCAGAACAATCGGTTGGCCCTGATAATGATCGTTGACGGCCGCGGCAAGCGCATCCATGGCCTGGGCAACCTGTTCGCGGTCATAGACCACGTAGGAGCGGTCCAGCAACGCCTGCGGGTCCAGTGCCCCGTCTTGAGTCTCTAAGCCCATTGGCAGTGCTCCAAGTCTTTGATTGATTGCTGCCAGTGCCGCCACTCGCTGACGGTCTGCAGTTCTTCCCGACTGACCCGGTTGCGCCCGTGCAGCTTCAACAGGCCCGGCGCTGATGGCAGGCGGTCGTTGGCACAGGCATGCAGCAGTTCGTCCACTTCCTCCGGCTGGCATACCAGCACCGCATCGCAGCCCGCCTCCAATGACCGGAACAGGCGGTCTCGCAGCTTACCAGCGTAGGCGGCCGCATGCATACCCAG
>JABSSV010000230.1 GCA_013213875.1 Lysobacterales bacterium | reverse complement strand
GAGGCGCCCTGTGCGATGCTGCTGGTCAGTCACGATCCGGCTTTTCTGGACGCCGTCACGGACCAGCGCTGGACCCTGGTACCGGGTGAGAATGGTGACAGCCAGCTACGGCTTCCATAGGTGACCCAGCGGCCCATGGCGCTGACTGATTAAGGGGCCTGACGACTTGGGCTGACGGCTCGGGGTTGATCTGTGCCGCTTGGCACGGGCCAGTTCCGGCCGCACGGAGCCGGATTCTTTGCGCGCTACTCCAGGATCTCTACACCGCGCCAGAAGGCCACCATGCCATTGATATGGCGGGCCTTTTCCAGGGCCTCCGGATAGTACCAGGCAGCGCCGGGATTGCGTTCGCCGGCGACCACGATATCGTAGTAACTCGCGGTGCCTTTCCAGGGGCAGAAAGAGGACTCGTCACTGGCCTCAAAGAACGCCCGGTTAATCGAGTCCGGGGGGAAGTAATGATTGCCTTCAACCACCACCGTGGCGTCGCTTTGCGCCAGCACCTGCTGCTTCCAGACTGCTTTCATGTCGATCTTGCTCCCGCTTTCATGGCGACGGTCAAAAGCACTGAGGCTAGTCGAAGATTGAATCGGACATGAGCGCCAGAGCCACACCCAGGACAAACAGACCGCCCAGCAATGAAAAGACCAGGGGCGCGCCGTAGTACCAGCAGGCGATCGCCGATGCGCCGGTACCGATGGCAAAGATGGTGAGGCCCTGAAGCAGGGTTTTCACACCAATCTTCATCACGTCCTTCAAAAAGTCCCACATAGCTTCGCTCTCCTCATATTGCCCCTCGCTTATTGGCTCTCGCTCAGCCCGCAACGGCGCCGCGAATACCCTCGATGACCATTTGTACGCCTATCACTGCCAGTATCAGCCCCATGAGACGCGAGATGACCTTTATGCCATTTTGCCCCAACAACCTTGTCAAACTCTGCCCGGCCATAAAAGCCCCAAAGGTAATGATGCACATGAGCGCGAAAGCAGACAGGACGCGTGTGATCTCCAAAAGCGTGGACTCGGCGGCAAAATTCATGGCCGTGGCAATGGTGCCGGGGCCCGCCAGCACGGGAATACCCAGAGGTGCAATGGCAATATCCAGCGCCGCCTTATTGCTCTGGACCGCGTCTTCCTTGCTCGGCTGATGCATGCTGGAGGCTTCACCCTGAAGCATGTGGTAGCCGATTGCTCCAATCATCAGACCGCCGGCAATACGGAAAGCCGGTAGCGTGATACCGAAAATGGAGAAAATCTGCCGGCCACCGATGGCAAAAACCGCCACGATGGCGAAGGCAACGAGCACCGATCGCAGGGCGATCGTGCGCCGCAAGCGCCGCTCATCGCCCTGGGTTAGGCCAATAAAGAGTGACGCGTTGGCGACCGGATTCATAATGGCGAAAAAGGCCATAAAGACGGTCATAAAATGGACTGCGGAGCTATCCACGACGCCCCCTCACGTCAACCGCGAGCGACTGAGGCCGGAGACTCACCGCAAAAGAGCCCCGTTTAGCCAGGCCCACAACGCCAGCTCGCAGCCGTGCGGCGTGGGGCTCGTTCCAGCTCGGCTCTGCCTGCCAGATCGGCCATTGCTCATTCTGTCTTTCGATGCGCACGCGACCAGCTTAGAGGATTTGCTAGGGAACTGCAGGAAGCGCTGGTTCTGACCCTAAGGTTTTATATGGGGCTCTGGCAGCGTATCGCTCACTTACGGGAATGGTCCAGAGCGTCCTGGCCCGGTCTAGAAACCGAACGGCGTGGCCAGCACGAAAAACACCAGCGCCAGCAGGGCGATTGTTGAGGTGATCATTCCGTCCCGCTTGGAACGTAGCCAGCCGGCCAGACCGATACTGACCAGCAGACTCAGAAAGCCGAGCACATAGCCCGTCAACATGCCGTGCCAAAGCACTTTAATCAGAGCGGTCTCGGCAGGAAACGGCAGCGAGGGGTGCAGCAAGATGGATAAGCGCCAGGCTGCCACCACCGCAATCAACAGGCTGCAAGCGGCAAGGGCGGAAAAGGAAACGATCCAGCTCACGGATTTCTGCGGTGAGATGAATACCACCAGGGTAAACAGAATCGTCGCGGAAAGACCGCCCAGAAAGGCGCTGACGAAGGACAGTTGCTCCGCAACGGCAAGAATATAGTCGGCACTCAACTCAAGCATGGACAGTTTTGCCTCCTTCAATCAACGACCGTGACCGCCGCTGGTTGACGCGCAGGCCAGCCTTCATGCCCCAGGCCGAGCCTGCCCTTGTGCGGCCCCACCCGGCCGGCACGGGCTGGCATGCCGGTACCATTCGGCCGGATCGCGCTCAGCGCTTATAAAGCGCCTCAATGGTGCTGCTGGCCAGCGAGTTGGCATTGATCATATAGCCCGCCAGCGCACCACTGGCGTCGGCAGGCAAGTCCAACAGCGTCGACAAGGCATGCACGGTAAACTGATAGCGATGGGCCCCGTCACCCTCCGGGGGACAGGCTCCCCCGAAAGCGGCGACGCCGTAGTCGTTGCTGATGTGCTGACTGCCAGCGGGTGCCAGCTCACCGCCGGCTGCACCGGCGCCTGCAGGCAAATGAGTAACCTCCTTGGGAATATTGACCAGCTGCCAGTGCCACCAGCCACTGCCGGTCGGTGCATCGGGGTCATAGGCGGTAATGGCAAAAGCCACCGTGCCCTCCGGGGCATGGTCCCAGGACAGCTGCGGCGACTGATTTGCGCCGGCACAGCCAAAACCTTCAAATTCCTGCGTTTTGGACATAAATGAGCCGTGCTCAATGTCCGTACTGGTCAAAGTCAGGCTATCTGCGTGAGCCGCGCTGCAAGTCAGCCCCAGAGCCAGCCACGCAGCGCCAAGCAGAGAAATATTTGTTCGTAAATTCATAGGCTCCTCACCATCAATTAATCGCTTTTCGGCCCAACAGGGCGCAGCGTGCATTAACTTCTGCGCAAAGACTACGCGCTCCAGAACCATGCTGCCAGCCTGTGATGCAGCGCCGGAAGCAGAGCCAGGCTCGAGGCCATGGTCGTCTGCTTGGTGGGTCCTCAGGGGCGCCGGTGGGCACTTGCCGTTGG
>JABSSV010000023.1 GCA_013213875.1 Lysobacterales bacterium | reverse complement strand
GCGTCAATAACGGCGCGCTATGGACCGGCGTACAGGGTAGTCCCTACATTCCCTTCATAAATATTGCCCCCATCATTGCCGGTACCAACGGCATTTCCCCCATTTTCCTGACCACCGTGGGCGTGACCGGCGGCATTGGTATTGACCTGAAAAACTGGACCAAGAAGCTGGATACCGATGGCAAGCCGGTGCTCGATGAAGACGGTGAACCGGTGCTGGAGCAACAGTACTCGATCGATACGGGCACGGTGCTGACCATCGATCTGAAGGCCAAGAAACTGTTCAACGCGGATCGCAGTGAAGAATTGTGCGATATCGCCTCGGCGCTCACGCCCCAAAAGCTGGAGTTCATCAAGGCCGGCGGCTCCTATGCGGTGGTCTTCGGCAAGAAACTGCAGACCATTGCAGCGGGTATCCTGGGCCAGGAAGCGCCGACTGTTTACGCCCGCGCCCGAGAAATCACCCACGCAGGTCAGGGCCTGACGGCGGTGGAAAAAATCTTTAACCGCAATGCCGTTGGAGTGGCGCCCGGTACCGTACTGCACGCGGGCTCCGATGTGCGCGTCAAGGTAAACATTGTGGGCTCGCAGGACACCACGGGGCTCATGACCAGCCAGGAGCTGGAAATGATGGCGGCCACCGTGATCTCACCGACCGTGGACGGCGCCTACCAGTCCGGCTGCCATACGGCCTCCGTGTGGGACCTGAAGGCGCAGACCAATATCCCCAAGCTCATGGGCTTTATGAATGCCTTTGGCCTGATTACGGCCCGGGACCCGAAGGGCGAGTACCACGCCATGACGGACGTGATCCACAAGGTGCTCAACGACCTGACCGTGGATGACTGGGATGTGATTATCGGTGGTGATTCGCACACGCGCATGTCCAAGGGTGTGGCCTTCGGGGCGGACTCCGGTACGGTCGCGCTGGCGCTGGCTACCGGTGAGGCCACCATGCCGATCCCCGAATCGGTGAAGGTGAGCTTCAAGGGCACGCTCAAGCCGCATATGGATTTCCGTGACGTGGTGCACGCCACCCAGGCGCAAATGTTGAAGCAGTTTGGTGACAATGTGTTCCAGGGCCGCATTATCGAAGTGCACATCGGCACGCTGCTGGCCGATCAGGCCTTCACCTTTACCGACTGGACCGCAGAGATGAAGGCCAAGGCGTCCATCTGTATTTCCGAGCCGGAAACACTGATTCAGTCGCTGGAGATTGCCAAGTCACGGATCCAGATCATGATCGACAAGGGCATGGACAACGCGAAAGGCGTGCTCCAGGGCCTGATCGACAAAGCAGATGCCCGCATTGCCGGCCTGCAGTCCGGTGAGCGTCCGCCCCTGACGCCGGATGCGGATGCCAGCTACGCGGCAGAATTCGTGGTCGATCTCGACCAGATTGTGGAGCCCATGATTGCGGATCCGGATGTCAACAATGACGACGTGTCCAAGCGCTACACGCATGACACGATCCGGCCCATTTCCTATTACGGCGGCACCAAGACTGTGGATCTGGGCTTCGTGGGTTCCTGCATGGTGCACAAGGGGGATATGAAAATTATTTCCCAGATGCTGCAAAACCTCGAGAAGCAGGGCGGCAAGGTGGCGTTCAATGCGCCGCTGGTGATTGCACCGCCCACCTACAACATTGTCGATGAGCTGAAGGCCGAAGGCGACTGGGCCGTGCTGCAGAAGTACGCGGGCTTTGAGTTCAGTGATGTGAAACCCAAGAACGCCGCGCGCACCGAGTACGAGAACATGATGTACCTGGAGCGGCCGGGCTGCAATCTGTGTATGGGTAACCAGGAAAAGGCCGAAAAGGGTGACACGGTCATGGCCACCTCCACGCGCCTGTTTCAGGGTCGTGTGGTGGAAGACTCGGCTGAGAAGAAGGGCGAATCCCTGCTGGCCTCCACGCCGGTGGTGGTCCTTTCCTCCATCCTGGGCCGGACGCCGAACATGGACGAGTACATCGCCGCGGTGGAGGGTATTGACCTGACCGAGTACGCTCCGCCCGTCAACTAGGTGCGGTCCGGCTTGAGACTGGCGGATAAAAAGCGCTGCTTCGGCAGCGCTTTTTTATTCAGGCGCTGCTCACGCGCCAGGTCAGGTAGGCGCAGAAGCCGAGGAACAGGACCGCGCCTTCCCAGCGATCCATGCGTGAATCGGTGTAAATAAAGCGCAGCAGCACGAGGGCTGAAAGAAAGAACACGCCCAGGTCCACGGGGCCCACGTCGCCGCGTGTCACGGTAAAGCTCAGGGAGGTGATACCGAGCACTGACAGCACGTTGAATATGTTGGAGCCGACGATGTTGCCGATGGCCATATCACCGTGGCCGCGATAGGCCGCAATGGCGGTGGTGGCGAGCTCCGGCAGGCTGGTGCCTACGGCGACCACCGTAAGGCCGATCAGGGCCGGGGAGACCTGAAAGTGTTGCGCCAGATCGACAGCGCCTTTAACGAACAGATCGCCGCCAAAGGTGAGGCCGAGAAGCCCGCCCAGCAGCAGCCAGATATCGACGCCGAGGCCATGGCGCTCATCGCCCAGGGCTGCCTCGAAAGAGGCGTTGGAGCTGTCTCTGGCCCCCGCCGCTGCGCGCAGGTTAAAGGCCACATAGGCGATCACCAGTGCGACCAGAATGGCACCTTCCAGGCGCCCCAGGGTGCCATCAAGCAGCATGAGGGCGGCCAGCAACCCGGCGCCGATCATCATAAAGATATCCGAGCGGATCACGCGGATATCCAGCATCAGCGGACGGACCATGACGGACAGACCAAGTACCAGTCCGATGTTGGCGATGTTCGAGCCCACCACGTTACCGACAGCGAGATCGCTCACGCCCACCGCAGCGGCGCGTAAATTTACCACCAGCTCCGGGGCGCTGGTGCCGAAAGCCACGATGGTAAGTCCGGTGGCCAGGGCAGACAGGCCCATGCGCATGCCAAGGCTGGCGGCACCCCGCACCACCGCCTCACCGCCGGCGNTCAGCAGGNTAAAGCCGGCCAGTAGATAGGTCAGNGTNAGCAGCGTCATACGCCATCCGCGTTAAAANCTGGCGCCATTCTAGCCTAGTGGCTGGTTCAGGGCCNCTGGTAAGCGGCTGGCTCCCATCCTATAGGCCAATTTGTCTCCCCAAGTGAGCGGCACTACACTGATTTTTGGAATCTTTTGGGCCTGATGCATTTGTGGATATAAAAACAGAACGTGCCGTGGAAGCGGCCCTGCTAGCGCATGCGGACAAGGACGGCGCCCTACTGGAAATCCTGCATCATGTGCAGGGCGCCCTCGGTTACATTCCGGCCGCAGCCGTACCGCCGATAGGGGCAGCGCTGAATCTGTCCCGCGCCGAAGTGCAGGGCGTGATTGGTTTCTACCACGACTACCGCACGGAGCCAGCCGGGGAAACGGTGTTGCAGGTGTGTCGGGCCGAGGCCTGCAAGGCCATGGGTGTGCAGCAGCTTGAAGCGCATATCCATCAGCGTCTGGGCATCCACTATCACGAGACCACGCCGGACGGACGCTATACGCTGGAGCCGGTCTATTGTCTCGGTAACTGCGCCTGTACCCCGTCTCTGCGCATCGGTGACACGGTGCATGCGCGGGTCACACCGGAGCGCTTTGACGAGCTGGTACCGCTGGCCGCAGGGGTAGAGGAATGACGCGCCGTATTTTTGTGCCGGCGGATACCACGGCAGCGGCGCTGGGCGCCGACGCTGTCGCTGCGCTGGTGGTCAATGAGGCGGCTCGGCGTGGCGAGCCTATGGAACTGGTACGCAACGGCTCCCGCGGTGCCTACTGGCTGGAGCCCCTACTGGAGGTTGAAGATGACAACGGGCGACGGGCCTTTGGCCCGGTGCGACCGGAGGACATCCCCGAGCTTTTTGCGGCGGATTTTCCGGCCGCGGGCGAACACCCGTTGGCCCTGGGCGACATCGAGGCCCACCCGTGGCTGGCGCAACAAACCCGCGTGACCTTTGCCCGCGCCGGTATCGGCGACCCGCTGTCGCTGGACGACTATCGGGCTCAGGGCGGACTGCAGGGGCTGGCCCGCGCGGCCAGCATGACACCGCAGGCCATCGTGGATGAGATCAAAGCTTCTGGCCTGCGCGGCCGGGGCGGCGCCGCTTTCCCCACGGGTATCAAGTGGCAGACCGTGCTCGACGCGCCGGCGGAGCAGAAATATATTGCCTGCAATGCCGATGAAGGGGATTCGGGCACCTTCGCCGACCGCCTACTGATGGAAGCAGACCCTTATCAGCTCATCGAAGGCATGGCGATTGCCGGCATGGCCGTCGGCGCCAGCAAGGGCTACATCTATTTGCGGTCCGAGTATCCACGGGCCTATGAAGTGCTGGGTGCGGCGCTGGCTTTGGCGCGTGAGCATGGCGTGCTGGGCGAAAACCTCCTGGGCAGCGGTCGCGACTTTCATATCGAGCTGCGCCTCGGCGCCAATGCCTATATCTGCGGTGAAGAGACGTCCATGCTCGACAGCCTGGAGGGCAAGCGTGGTCTGGTGCGCTTCAAGCCTCCCTTGCCTGCGATTGAGGGCCTGTTTGGCCAACCCACCGTGGTTAATAACGTGCTATCCCTGGCTGCGGCCAGCACCATTCTGGCAGCTGGCGGTGCCGCCTACGAGGCCTACGGCACGGGCCGCTCCCGCGGCACGCTCACGGCCCAGCTGGGTGGCAACATTCGCCGCGGCGGGCTGGTGGAAGTGCCCTACGGCGAACCCTTGCGCCGTCTGATTGAGGACTATGGCGGCGGCTCCATGAGCGGCCGGCCCGTGCGCGCGGTCCAGGTGGGTGGTCCTCTGGGTACCTATCTGCCGGCGAGTCTGTGGGACACGGCGCTGGATTACGAGGCCTTTGCCGAGGTGGGCGGGATGATTGGCCACGGCGGCGTGGTGGTCTTTGATGATACGGTAGATATGGGCGATATGGCCCGCTTTGCCATGGAATTCTGCGCGGTGGAGTCCTGCGGCAAATGCACGCCCTGTCGGGTAGGCTCCGTGCGCGGTATGGAAATCATCGACCGGATTCGCCTCAAACAGGAGCGCGAGCGCCATCTCGCGCTACTCGACGAACTCTGCGACACCATGGTTGAGGGGTCGCTGTGCGCCATGGGTGGCATGACGCCCTTTCCCGTGCGCAGCGCGCTGAAGCACTTCCCGGAAGACTTCGGCGCAGATTGAATCAGGAGAACTGACATGGCAGCCGTATTACCGCTGAATCCTTACACCCCGCAGGCTGATTTGGGCACGCCGGCGGCCGATGGCGCGCCCGTGCAGCTGACCATTGACGGCCGGTCCATCAGCGCACCGGCCGGCACCTCCATCCTGCGCGCGGCGGCCCTGGCGGGCATTGATATCCCCAAACTGTGCGCCACCGATAGCCTGGCCGCCTTTGGATCCTGTCGCGTCTGTCTGGTGGAGGTGGAGGGGCGTCGGGGCGCGCCTGCCTCCTGCACCACGCCGGTGGAAGAGGGCATGGTGGTGCGGACCGAATCCGACCAGCTGCAATCGCTGCGCAGCAACGTCATCGAGCTGTACCTGTCGGACCACCGGCCGGAAGATGGCATTGAGAATGCGCTGTTGGATCTGGCTGCGGAGCTGGGCGTGTCCCACTCGCGCTATGACCTCGGCGGCCGCGATCACCAGCAGCTGCCGGTAGATGAGTCCAACCCCTATTTCAGCTTTGATCCAAAATCCTGCATCGTCTGTTACCGCTGTGTTCGGGCTTGTGAGGAGACCCAGGGCACCTTTGCCCTGACCGTGGATGGGCGCGGCTTTGATTCCGTGATCGCTGCCAGTCAGCTCGATAATTTTATGGAATCGGAATGCGTTTCCTGCGGGGCCTGCGTGGACGCCTGCCCCACCACCGCACTGACGGAAAAGGCCGTGCGTGAACACGGCACGCCGGACAGCTTTGCGGTGACCACCTGCGCTTACTGCGGGGTGGGTTGCTCATTCCGGGCGGAATTGAAAGAGGGCGAGGTGGTGCGCATGACGCCCTGGAAGGATGGTCAGGCCAACGAAGGCCACGCCTGCATCAAGGGCCGCTTCGCCTGGGGCTACGCTACCCATGGCGACCGTATTACCACGCCCATGATCCGCGACAGCATCGATGAGCCCTGGCGGGAAGTGAGCTGGGATGATGCCATCAGCTTCGCCGCCCAACGGCTGCGCAGCATTCAGGCCGAATACGGCCGCGACAGCGTGGGTGGTATCACTTCTTCGCGCTGCAGTAATGAAGAGACCTATCTGGTGCAGAAGCTCGTGCGCGCGGGCTTTGGCAACAACAACGTGGATACCTGCGCCCGCGTCTGCCATTCGCCCACGGGCTATGGTTTGAAGACCACGCTGGGCGAGTCCGCCGGGACGCAGGCGTTTGAATCGGTGGCCGAAGCGGACGTGGTGATGCTGATTGGTGCCAATCCCACCGATGCGCATCCGGTCTTTGGTTCGCGTCTGAAACGGCGTCTGCGCGAGGGTGCGCGGTTGATTGTGGTGGATCCACGGGAAATTGAGCTGGTGAGCGGGCCGCATGTAAAGGCGGACTATCATCTGCAGCTGCGTCCGGGGTCCAACGTGGCCTTTGCCAATGCCATGGCCTATGCGATTCTCGATGCGGGTCTGCAGGATGAGGCCTTTATCCGGGAGCGCTGCGAACACGAGGCCTATGAGCAGTGGCGCGATTTCATTCTCCAACCGCAGCATTCGCCGGAGGCGCTGGCCGAGGTCACCGGCGTACCGGCCGAGCAGATGCGCGGTGCCGCGGCGCTCTATGCGCAGGCCGGCAACGGCGCCATTTACTACGGTCTCGGGGTCAGCGAACACACGCAGGGGTCAACCATGGTCATGGGCATTGCCAACCTGGCCATGGCCACGGGCAATCTTGGCCGTGAGGGCGTGGGCGTGAATCCGCTGCGCGGCCAGAACAACGTGCAGGGTTCCTGCGATATGGGCTCCTTCCCGCATGAACTGCCGGGCTACCGGCATGTGTCCGATGCCGAGGTGCGAGCGCAGTTTGAAGCGGCCTGGGGCGTAACGCTGCAGCCAGAACCGGGCCTGCGTATCCCGAACATGTTTGATGCGTCCGTGGCCGGGCGCTTCAAGGCCCTTTACGTGCAGGGTGAGGACGTGGCCCAGTCGGATCCGAACACGCACCATGTGGACGCGGCGCTGCGGGCGCTGGAGTGTCTGATTGTGCAGGATATTTTTCTCAATGAGACGGCCCGCTATGCGCATGTGTTTCTGCCCGGCTCGTCCTTCCTGGAGAAAAATGGCACCTTCACCAATGCGGAGCGCCGCATATCGCCGGTGCGCAAGGTCATGGAGCCGCTGGCCGGCTATGAGGACTGGGAAGTGACCCAGCTGCTGTCCAATGCGCTGGGCTATCCCATGGACTACAGCCATCCGTCCGAGATCATGGATGAGATCGCAGCCCTGACGCCCACCTTTGCCGGCGTCAGCTACGCGAAGCTGGATCAGCTCGGCAGTATTCAGTGGCCCTGTAATGAGGCCGCACCGGAGGGTACGCCCACCATGCACGAACAGGGCATGGTGCGCGGCAAGGGGTTCTTTGCCATCACCGGTTATGTGGCCACGGAAGAGCGCACCACGCGGCGCTTTCCCCTGCTGTTGACCACGGGGCGCATTCTGTCCCAGTACAACGTGGGTGCGCAGACGCGACGTACGGAAAACTCCCGCTGGCATGGTGAAGACGTGCTGGAAATTCACCCGAACGATGCCGAGTTCCGGGGCATTCGCGATGGTGACTGGGTCGGCATTGAAAGCCGCGCCGGCGAAACGGTGCTGCACGCGGTGGTGACGGACCGGGTGCAGCCCGGGATGGTGTACACCACTTTCCACTTCCCGCTGACCGGCGCGAATGTGGTGACCACGGAAAACTCTGACTGGGCCACCAACTGCCCCGAGTACAAGGTCACGGCGGTGCAGGTAACGCGTGTTACCCAGCCATCCGAGTGGCAGCAGGCCTATGGCCGCTTCACGGAGCAGCAGGAGCAGTTCCTCGAATCAGCCCGCGAGGACTGATTCCGGGGCGTCGCGGCATGGGTAAGACGCGGGCCTTTGCGGGCCTGCAACGCTGGCGCGAGGGTCAGGGTTGCAGCGCCGACGAGGACCTGGTCGCCAGCGAGGTACCCGTGGCTTTGACCATCAACCGTCAGAGCTACGTGGTGATGATGGCCACGCCCATGGATCTGGAAGACTTCGCGCTGGGTTTCTGTCTCACCGAGGGTCTGCTCAGGGATACGCAGGAGTTGCATGCGGTACGCGTGGTGCCACGCGAGCAGGGCCTGGAACTGGCATTGACCGTGGCCAGCGAGGTCGCGGAGCGGCTCGCCAGTCAACGCCGTAACCTGACGGGTCGCACCGGTTGTGGCCTCTGTGGTGCCGAATCCCTGGAGCAGGCCGTGCGCCCACCCCAGCCCCTGAGCCAGAACCTTCGTATCGCACATGCGGCCGTGCAGCGTGCGCTCGCAGCCCTGTCAGCCCAGCAACCCTTGCAGGCGGCCAGTGGTGCCGTACATTGTGCGGCCTGGTGCAGGCCCGATGGCGGTATCGCGCTGGCGCGGGAAGACGTGGGTCGCCATAACGCGCTGGACAAACTGATTGGCGCCCTGCTGCGCGCCGGGCAGGATCCGCGTACCGGTTTTTTGCTGGTTTCCAGCCGGGCCAGCTATGAAATGGTGCAGAAGAGTGTGGTAGCCGGCGTGGAGTTGCTGGCGGCCGTGTCCGCACCGACCAGTCTGGCCATCGAACTGGCCCGCGCCAGCGGTCTCAGCCTGCTGGGTTTTACCCGGCCCGGCAGGCACAATATCTACACGGGCGCAGCACGCCTGTATGAGGAGGAACACTCAGCGTGAGTGATCAGGAAGTTGAACACCTGGTGCATATGGCCAACGACATCGCGCGCAATCTGTCGTTCAATGCCAATGCAGAACACATGATCCGTGACCATCTGACCCGCTTTTGGGCGCCCACCATGCGCCAGATGTTGGCAGCGCACGTGGCGCAGGGTGGTAGCGGTCTGTCGGATCTGGCCATGCAGGCGGTTAAGGGTATGGAGCCTGCGTGAGCGCAGGGCCCTGTGCAGGTCTGCTATTGGCCGGTGGTGCCGCGCGGCGCATGGGTGGTGAGGCCAAGGCCTTTGTCAGCCTGGGCGGACGCCCCATGTTGGAACAGGTGCTGGAGCGTTTCGCACCGCAGGTAGCGCCCTGCTGGCTGGCGGTGGGGCAGGGCGATGAACGCTTCGCGCAGTATGCTTTTACGGCCTTGCCTGACGCGCAAGCCCAGGCGCGGGGTCCCCTCGCAGGCCTGCTGGCCGGGCTGGAAGCCTTGCAGCGTGGCGAACAGGAGTGGCTGGCCCTGTGTCCTTGTGACGCGCCGTTCCTGCCCCGGGACCTCGTTGGCCGTTTGCAGGCGGAGGTCCGCCCGGGTGATCAGGTGCTGGTGCCGCGCCGGGCCCGGCAGCTGCAGCCCACCTTTTCCCTGTGGCACCGTAGTACCCGGGAGCCGGTCGCGGCGGCTCTAGCCACACCGGACGGCGCAGGCCTGCTGGCGCTTATGAACGGTCTCCAGGCCCGCAGCTGTGAGTGGCCGGCAGAGGACGAGCCGGACCCTTTTTTCAATGTAAATACGCCGACCGACCTGGCCCAAGCCGCCCAGTGGCTGCAAAGGGATCGCCAGCATTCGGTACCCGGCTGAGGACAAAGCACTATGGCACATGAGGAACGGCCCTTTATTCCCCTGAATATTGCAGTTCTGACCATCTCGGATACGCGCAGCTTCGATAATGATACGTCCGGTGCAGCTCTGATCGAGCAGCTGGAGGCCGCGGGGCACCGGCTCGCTGATCGCCAGCTGTGCCGTGATGATTGCTACGACATGCGCGCCATTGTCTCGGCCTGGATTGCCGAGCCCGAGGTGCACGTGGTGTTGACCACGGGCGGGACAGGACTGACGGCTCGGGATTCCACGCCGGAGGCG
>JABSSV010000229.1 GCA_013213875.1 Lysobacterales bacterium | reverse complement strand
GCGATTCGGCCGCGGGTACGGGTGATTCGGCATAGGGCGCCGCTGCGGTGAACTCCGCCCAACTGTGCCGGGCTTCTATATCCGGGTAGGGCAGGGCTACCGTTGCTGTGTGCTCCGGAATTGCTGCCAGCTGAGGCGCCGGTTCATCCAGCTTGCCAAGGAAGATCAGCGGCAGTTCGGCGTGATTGCAGATATAGCGAATGGTTGCCGGGCCAGCGGTGGCAAAGATGGGAACACTGACCATGCCGGCCAGTTGAATAGCGAGATCGACAATAAACCATTCCGCGCTGTTCTTGGCGAGCAGGCCAATGCGCGTGCCGGGCGCGAAGCCCTGTGCCAGTAAGCTGCTGGCTAGGCGCCGCGCGAGCCCGGCGTCCTCGCCGCGGCTGTAGCTGCGCAGTTCGCCGTCGACCGGTTGATGCAAATAGGGGTGATCGGGACACTCACGTTCCCACCGATAGAGCTGTTCCAGTGCCGTGCCAGGCTGAACGGCCTGTTGTTCTGAGTGATCCATCATGCGCTGCTGCCTTAAGCTGCCACCAGACACACATTAGCAGATTCATTCCACTCAGCAGCCGTGCAATGCGCCCATGGCGACCACCCGGGTGTGGTGGTGAAATTTTTTTGTAAGAAAGTTCGCGCTGGGGCGGTCTTGTTGCCTAGTCTTCCCATACAAACTCTGGAGATATCCTATGTTGCGTCTGTCGCTTTTTTCGCTGGTTCTGCTGCTGGCTCTGGGGCCGGCTCCTGTCCTGGCTGACCGTACCGTCATTCATGCCAGCGCCGAGGAGGCACAGCCCTTACTCGCCGGCATGCGGGCGCCGGAATTCACGCTGCGTACGGTCAGTGGTGAACCCTTTACTTTTTCTCCTGATGCGCTTGAAAAGCCCGTGGTCCTGACCTTCTTTCGCGGTGGCTGGTGCCCTTACTGCAACCTGCATCTGTCGGAAATGCGCCATGCTGAGGAACAGCTCAAGGCGCTGGGCTTCGATGTCTGGTTCATCAGTGCGGATCGGCCGGAATTGTTGGTGGACAGTTTGGAGGAGCCGGATATTGGCTACACGCTCTATTCCGATGGTGAACTGAGCGCCACGCGCGCCTTTGGTATTGCTTTCAGCCTGGATGATGAAACCTACGAGAGCTACAAGAACTACGGAGTAGATCTGGAACAGACCTCTGGGCAGGATCATCATGCGCTACCGGTACCGGCGACCTTCATCATCGGTCAGGATGGGGTGATCAATTTCGCCTACGTGAATCCCAGCTATGACACAAGACTGGCACCGGAGGTGCTGCTCGCCGCGGCCGAGGCATATAAGAAGGGCGCTGACCGTCGTCTGAAGTAGAGGCTTTAAGAAGCGGCTGGCCCTGAAAGGGGTCGGCCTGCTGGTGGCAGGACCCTGGGGGTACTCCGCGCTCCGCAGCAGTGGCTGTGCCACCCCTCACCCTTGTCCGGGCCAAGCGGCTATACTCGCGCCAGTGTTTTACATGGAAGGGCGCATGCGAAGCCTGATTGTATTAAGCCTTGCGGCGGCTCATCTT
>JABSSV010000228.1 GCA_013213875.1 Lysobacterales bacterium | reverse complement strand
AGGCGCGCGATCAGGGGCTGGGCGATGCGCGGATCCTTATCCCACATGATGCCGATGTGCCAGGGTCGCTGAAAGCCGTTCATGGCCGGCGTAAAACTGTGTATGGACAGCAGGGCGGGCACCTGGCCCCGGACAGTAAAACGCTGTAGCTGCGCGTGAACCGCCGCGTGGTAAGGGTCAAAAAACGATTCGATGCGCGCCTGTCGGTCACTGGCACTCAGATTGGAGTTGCCAGGTATGGGAATGCCATCGCTCTCGCGCGCGAAGGCGGAGTCGTCGTGCAACTGGCGATTCAGATCCACAATCAGCCGCGAGTAGCTGGCCAGTACCGCCGGCGCATTAAAGCGTTGGGCCAGAGCCAGCGTCACTTGCTCCGCGCCGATATCGCAGGCCACATGGCGTTGGAGGATCTGTTCTGCTAGTCCGAGCCCCTGCAGGCTGGCTGGGATTCTGCGGCTGGCATGGTCACATACCAGCAGGAAGGGCGCATCGCCCTCCTCGTTAACAATGCGAAAGGGGGGCGGTTCCTCCGGTGCGATCAGCGGCCATTGCTGGCCCCTTGCGGGACTTGGCGACAGATTCGCAGCGGGTTCGGTAGGGGTACTCACAGTTAACGTTCAGCGGTCGGCTTCCAGAGCCTTAATATCTCCCCCTGATGCGGCTGTGGTCAAGCCCGCATGGGGTCGGTCTGCGATACAGCGTTAGCTACAGGCCATAGGCCCAGATAAGCACCCCGCTGAGGGCCAGCCACAGCATGAACGCCAGCGGCAGGCCAACCTTTACAAAGTCGCCGAATTTGTAGCCGGCAGCGTTCATGATCAGCAGGTTGGTTTGATAGGCCATGGGCGTGACAAAGCTGAGATTGGCGCCGAACAACACCGCCAGCACGAACGGCTCCAGGGGCAGGCCCAGACGCTGGGCGATACCAATGGCAATGGGCGTGCCGATGACCGCCGCAGCATTGTTCGAGACCACGTTGGTGAGCACAGCCATCATAAGCATCAGCCCCATCAGCACGACGGTAGGGGGCGCGCCAAAGGTAATCGCCACGAAGACGGTGGCCAGGTAGTCCGCGCCGCCGGTTTTTAAGAGCGCGGCGCCCATGGCCAGGGAAGAGACAATAATGAAGATGACCTGAGTGCTGAGCGCACTCATGGCCGCTTTCCAGGTCAGGCAACCACTGACCAGCAGCACCAGACAGCCCAGTAGCGCGCTGATTTCAATGGGCATGATCTTGGCGGCGGCCAGCCCAACCACGCCCATGATGGTGAGCAGGGCAATGGGCGCTTTGCGCGTGTGGGGCAGGTTTACGCTGCCATCGAGCACCAGAAAATCACTGCCACTCTTCAGTGCACTCAGCTGTTCCGGCGTGGACTGGACCAGCAGCACGTCACCGGCCCGTAGCCGTTCCTCTTCCACACCGGCAGACTTGCGCTCGTTAAGGTCATCAAAGCGGTTATAGGCCAGCATACGGACGCCGTAGCGCGACTGTAATTTGGCTTCACCAATAGCCACGCCCTTCAGGCGGGAAACGGGTGTAATGGCCAATTCCGCGATCAGGGTGCCGCCGGTGGACAGGGGTTGCGATGCATCCACCTCCTTGTCGCCGCTAAACAGCTTGCCGCCGAGCAGGCGCGCGTACTCGCGTAGCTGCTCCTGCGTATCGGAGGTGGTGATGCGGTCACCGGCGCGCAGGCTGACGTCGGGTAAGGGGTTGATGAATACGCCCTTGCCGCGCTCAATGGATTCAACCTTAATGTTTTCACCGCTGCGCATGGTGGCCTCAGCCAGCGTCTTGCCAATCACGGGGCTGTTATCGTCCAGGCGAATCTGCGCCGTGTAGACTCGCGAAATCCCACGGTTAATGGGCATTTCCCGATGGGGCAGCAGCCTGGGCACCACCAGCCACAGATAGAGGATAGCGAGCCCGCCACCGATCAGAACCGGGCCGACAAAATCGAACATGCTAAAGGGGTCCATGCCCAGATCAGCGGCCACGTTGACCACCAGCAGGTTGGTGCTGGTGCCGATGGTTGTGGCCATGCCGCCTAAAATACTGGCGAAGCCCATGGGGATTAGCGTGCTGGCCGGCGACGAGCCGGTGCGCACGGCGACGCCGACCAGAATCGGCAGCATCATCACCACGATGGGCGTGTTGTTGATGAAGGCGCTAAGCGTTGCCGTGATCAGAAGTGTTAGCAGCAGGCAGAAAAGCGGCCCCCACTTCCACATGCGCGCGAGAAAACGTCCCACCGGCTCCAGTGCGCCGGTAGCCACCAACCCCTGACCCACAATCATGAGCGCGCAAACGGCCACCAGTGCCCGGTTGCCAAAACCAAGGAAGAAATCGCTGGCCACCACCCGTTGGCCGTCCGCTTCGAAGGGAAAGATGGTGAACCCTACGGCCAGCAGCACCAGCACCACGAGACTGGTGGTTTCCAGCGGGATGTCTTCGCGTGAAAACAACACCAGGGCCACAACGATGAGCACCATAACGGCCAGCGCGTGCAGATTGGGTAGGTCGAGTTCGGCCAAAGTCTGAATCCCGGTCGCTGCAAGGGTCTATGGGCATGCGCAGGCGCGCCTCAGGGCCGCCAGAGTGCCACGCGTAAAGCGCCTCCGCGCTTGTCCGTGCACGCAGTGTAACCGATCGGTCGTGCAAGTCATGCCCGGGCACCTATAAGGCACGCCCGCAGAGACGGCTCAGTCTTGCGGGCATGGGGTGGGTGTCTTATGCTGCCGACGGTCAAATTTATGCTGAGAAACCGCTCGCTACGCGCTCCCATGTTGAACCAGATTTTTCCCTTCCACTCGGCCAGACCTGCGGCTCTCGCGTCGCCTGACAAGGCGCTTTATCGTGGTCTCTGAGCACTACCTGGTCCGTTTCGATCCGGT